>NZ_JAMYVQ010000022.1:0-119885 GCF_040324155.1 Mesorhizobium sp. M0011
CCACCATCATCGGCCGGCCGCTCGAATTCTATTTCGGCATGCGCGGCCGCGAGCGCGACAGGCGCGTTACCGAACTGCTCGACAAGATCGAGATGGGCAAGGGCTTTTCCGATCGCTACCCGGCCGAGCTTTCCGGCGGCCAGAAGCAACGCGTCTGCATCGCCCGGTCACTTGCCGCCAAGCCCAAGTTGATTATCTGCGACGAGGTCACCTCGGCACTCGATCCGCTGGTGGCACACGGCATTCTCGAGCTGCTGCTCGAGCTGCAGAAGGAAGAGAACGTCGCCTATCTGTTCATCACGCATGACCTCGCGACGGTGAAGTCTATCGCCGATTCGATCGCGGTGATGTATCGCGGCGAAGTGGTGCGCTATGGCCCCAAGAGCAAGGTGCTGAGCCCGCCCTTCGACGCCTATACCGACCTCCTGCTCTCCTCGGTTCCAGAGATGGAAATCGGCTGGCTGGAAAAGGCAATCAAGGGACGGCGCATGGCCAGCGCGGGGAACTAAAGCAATTCCGGGAAAACTGGAGACCAGTACTCCCGGAAGAAATGCAGGGCGCTTCCCTGGAAATCGCGTCAGATCAAGCCGCCACATCGGGGCGCCGGCGACCGTCATCCGGATGCAACACTAGAACGCCAAACGTCCTTCGGGACAAGCGCCGCTCGCACGACTTTTAAACAGGGGTAGGACATGAAGACTGAACTCGATTATCTCGCTGAACTCGCCGGTCAAGGCCGGATATCGCGTCGCGCCTTTCTCGGGCGCGCCGCCGCGCTCGGCGTATCGGCGGCCCTGATGCCGGCGCTGGCCGGCAAGGCATTTGCCCAGACGGCGGTGAAGGGCGGTATCATCAAGGCCGGCCTGCAGGGCGGTGAATCCACCAACAGTCTCGATCCCGCGCTGAACCTCAGCCAGGTTACCTTCAGCTTCGGCAAGCTTTGGGGCGAGTATCTCGTGCGCCTCACACCGGACAACAAGCTGGTCAACCTGATTGCCGAGGAGATTGGCGCCTCGGCCGACGCCAAGACATGGACAATCAAGATCCGCGACGGCATCGAGTTCCACAATGGCAAGACGGTCGGCGCGGAGGATGTTGCCGCCACCATCGAGCGCCATGCGGACGAGAAGTCCAAGTCCGGAGCACTCGGCATCCTCAAGAACATCAAGGGGATCAAGGCGAGCGGCAAGGAGGTCATCGTCACGCTCGGCGACGCCGATGCCGACTTCCCTTATCTGATGGCCGACTATCATCTCACCATCCAGCCGAATGGCGGCAAGGACGATCCGAATGCCGGTATCAGCGCCGGACCCTACAAGGTTAGCGTCAACCAGCCAGGCGTTCGCCATGGCGGCGAGCGTTTCGCCAATTACTGGCTGCGCGACAAGGCCGGCCATGCCGATCAGGTCGAGATCATCGTCATCAATGATGCGACCGCACGGCTTGCAGCCTTGCAGGGCGGCCAGGTGCACATGATCAACCGCGTCGAACCCAAGGTCGTCGATCTGGTCAAGCGCATCGCCGGCGTTTCCATCGAGAACGTCTCGGGCAAAGGCTACTATCCGTTCAACATGTTCTGCGACACCGCACCTTTCGACAGCAACGACCTGCGCATGGCGCTGAAGCTAGCCATGGACCGCGACGAGATGCTGGAAAAGATCCTGCGCGGCTATGGCTCGGTGGGTAACGACTTCCCGATCAACGAGGCCTATCCGCTGTTTTCCGCCGACATCGAACAGCGCAAGTTCGACCCGGAAAAGGCAGCGGCAGCCTACAAGAAATCCGGCCACAGCGGCTCGATCGTGCTGCGCACCTCGGACGTCGCTTTTCCGGGCGCCGTCGATGCCGCACAGCTCTATCAGCAGTCCTGCGCCAAAGCCGGCATCAAGATCGAGATCAAGCGCGAACCCGGCGACGGCTACTGGTCTGAGGTCTGGAACAAGCAGCCTTTCTCGCTCTCCTACTGGGGCGGACGCGCCACGCAGGACCAGATGTATTCCACCGGCTATGTCTCGACCGCCGACTGGAACGACACGCGCTTCAAGCGGCCGGAATTCGACAAGATGCTGTTTACCGCGCGCGGCGAGCTCGACCAGGCCAAGCGCCAGGCGATCTACCACGATATGGCAGTGATGATGCGTGACGAAGGCGGGCTGATCGTGCCCTTCTTCAACCAGTTCATCGACGCGGCCGCCACCAACAAGATCGGCGGCTATGCCAAGAGCCCTATCGGCGAAATGATGGACGGCTACGCGCTTGCCGAGTGCTGGCTCAACGCTTGAGCGGACTCTGATCGTCCGATTTCATCTATCAAGAACGCCGTGTGCCCGGGACGGCACACGGCGTTCCCGTTTCAACCGCCAACCGCATGGAGCAGCTCATGGCGCTCAAATCCAAGCTTCTGCTGATCATCCTCGATGGCGTGCCCTACCGGAACTGGCGCCGGCTGATGGGCAATCTCGAAGGTTGGGTGCAATCGGGCGAGGCGCGCGTCTGGAAGATGCGCTCGGTGCTGCCGTCGACCTCGGCCTGCTGCTATGCGTCGATCCACACCGGGGTCTCACCGCAGGTGCACGGGATTCTCTCCAACGAGAACCGGTTCCGCGTCGAGCAGCCCGATATCTTCTCCGAGGTCAGCAAGGCAGGCGGCAAGACGGGGGCGGTGACCCATTCCTACTGGTCGGAGTTCTTCCGCGCCTATCCGTTCGACCTGGTCGAGGACATGGAGTTCGACGAGCCAAGCGGGCCGATCACGCATGGCCGCTTCCACACCATGACCGGTTACAATCTTCGCAACCAGATGACGCCGAGCGATGTCGACCTGTTCGCGACACTGACGATGCTGACGAAACGCCATGGCATCGACTACGGCATCCTGCACACCTGCACGCTGGATTCGATGGGGCACCGCTTCGGCCACGACTGCCATGAGATGGACCACGCTGTCTATGCGATGGACGGCATGCTGGCGGCCTTCCTGCCCCGTTGGATCGAAGCCGGTTACGAGGTGATGGTCACCGCCGACCATGGCCAGACCGATCGTGGTCATCATGGCGGCCATGACGACGAGATGCAGGATTTCGCGCTGTATTATTTCGGGCCTGGCACGGGGCCGCAGGCCGATACTCTGCTCGACCAGTTGCAGCTGGCGCCGACAATCTTAAGCCGGCTGGATGTTCCCGTGCCCGCGACGATGAAGGCGAAGTCGTTCTTGGGATGAACTGAATGCGACGTTGGCGTCTCCTCTCCCCGTCCTTTACCGGGAGAGGGTGAGGGGCAGCGCCAAAGTCGAATATAAGACCTCACGCCGGCGCCGCCCCTCATCCGCCTGCCGGCACCTTCTCCCCGTATAGTGACTGGGAGAAGGGATGCTCTGGCAACCGCCTCGCTCTTCGGTTAGCCTCCCAAAAATTCCTTGGCGGAGGATGAACCTTTTTGGACCGATCAGCGACAGAGCAGACAGGAGCCAGGCGGCTCGACCGGCCATGACGGCAGCGACGGAGACCGATCGCGCGCTTGTCGACCGGGTCGCGAAGGGCGACCGTGCCGCCGTGCGGCTCCTGTTCATGCGTCACCACGCGCGGGTCTACCGCTTCGTGGCGCGCCAGACGGGATCGGAAATGATGGCCGACGATATCGCCAACGAAGTCTTCCTCGAGCTGTGGCGCCAGGCGCCCGCCTTCGAAGGGCGTTCCGAAGTCTCGACATGGCTGCTCGGCATTGCCCGTTTCAAGGCGCTGTCCTTGCTGCGTAAGAAGAAGGAAGACTGGATCGACGACGAGGCCGCCGCCGCGGTGCCCGACGGCGCCGACACGCCGGAAGTCGTCACCATGAAGGAAGACAAGGCTGCCGCCCTGCGGCGCTTCGTTAACGCCTTACCCGAAGAGCACCGCGTGGTGATCGACCTTGCCTACTATCACGGACAGTCGGTGAACGAGATCGGCGAGGTGCTCGACATTCCGGTCGCAACCGTCAAGACCCGGATGTTTTACGCCCGCAAGAAACTCGGCGAAGCCCTTAAGGCCGCCGGTTACGACAGGGGGTGGCCATGAGTGCCGCTGAAAAAATGTCGCGCCGCGACGAAATGGAAACGCTGCTGCCGTTCTACCTGAACGGCTCGCTGGAAGGTTCCGACCTGGAAGCGGTCGAGGAATGGCTGGCCAGCGATCCGGCCGCACTTGCCGCCCTTGGCGAGGCTGAAGCCGAATTCTCCGGCGCCACGGCCGCCAACGAAGCAATCCGGCCGCCGGCCGATGCGCTCAGCCGCTTTGCCAAGGCACTCGACGCCGAGGCCGGGCCTGCGCGCAAGCCGGCAGGATCGTCCTGGCTGGCGCAGGCCTGGGGCCGCTTCATGGCGGTGCCGGTCGGTGTCGCCTGGGCGGCAGCCGCGGTTCTGCTGGCTCTGGTCATGGTGCAGTCGTTTGTCGAACCCGGCGGCAAGGGCAATGATTTCGAGATTGCCGGCGCGGAAAACGATCTGGCGAAAATGCCGTTCGCTCTGGTCAAGTTCAAGCCGGATGCCAAGATGTCTGACATATCCGCCTTCCTCGGCAGCAACGGGCTGAAGATCATCGGCGGACCGACCGCCGACGGCGTGTTCCGGCTTGGCATTTCGGCCGCGACCGCTGCCGACTACAACAAGCAAGTCGGCCTTGTTGCCGCCCAGGCTTTCACGGAAACTGTGATCGAGGGAAGGAAACCGGTTGATGGCGGCTGAGGCGGTCATTCGATTTGCGGCAATGCTTGCGGCGGCGATGACAATCGTCGCCGTGCCCGTGTCGGCGCAGACCAACGACCCCAATCCAGACCAGACGAAAATCGACTGCCGCGACGGGACCAACGCGGCGGGCGTCGACTGCGCCAAGGATGGCAGCGACACAAAGGGCGGATCGGACGCAGGCCAATCCGGCCCCGTCTTCCTGCCGGCGCTGATCGTCGACCTGTTTCCCAACCCGGTGGCGTCTCCAACACCGGTGCCGACGCCCCGGCCGGCGCCCGCAACGCCCCCGGCCGATACTCAAGCCGGCCCCCCGCCCGGTGGCCCGATCGTCTCGCCGACCGATCTCATTGCCGTTCAGCCGCGGCGCGCGGTAGTCGGCGATTTCGTGCCCGACGAGGTGCTGGTGACCGTCGACGGCGATGCCGGCGCCGTCCAGCAGATCGCCGCTTCCTTCGGCCTCCAGGTGCGCTCGCAGCGCCAGTCGCGGCTGCTTGGCACCACGCTGGTGCGCTTCGGCATTCCCGACGGCCGGCCCGTCGGCGTCGTGCTGGCGCAACTGGCCGCCGACGGCCGCACCCAGCGGCGCGAGCCCAACCATGTCTATTCGCTGCAGCAGGCCGCCGGCATCGTAAACTATGCCTTCGATCGTATCGCGCTCGATTCCAAGCAGGCCAGCGGCGAGAACGTCCGCATCGCGGTGATCGACACCGGCATCGACGACACCAATCCGGCGCTGTCAGGAGTCATTGCCGGGCAGTTCGACGCCATGCCCGACGTGCCGACAGAAAAGCGCGATCACGGCACGTCGATCGACGGGCTGATCGCCGGCGTCGGCGCGCTGGAAGGCATGGCGCCGGGCGCAAAAATCTATCACGCCCGCGCCTTCGAGGGCGGCAAGTCGACCATGGATGTCATCCTGTCGGCGCTCGACTGGGCGGCGGAACAGGACGTGCGCATCATCAATATGAGTTTCGTCGGGCCGAAGAACGATTTGCTCGGCGTCGCCTGCCGCAATGCCCGCGCGCTCGGCATGGTGCTGGTCGCTGCCGCCGGCAACAACGGGCCGAAAGCGCCTTATGGCTATCCGGCCGCCTTCGACGGCGTCATCGCGGTGACCGCAACCGACGCCAGGGACGGACTGATGCCGCAGGCCAATCGCGGCGCCTATGTCTTCATTTCGGCGCCCGGCGTCGAGATGGTGGCGCCGAGCGGCGGCGGCTCGGACGTGGTCACCGGCACCTCATTCGCGGCGGCGATCGTAAGCGGCGCCATCGCCAATCTCATCCATGCCGCGCCTGATCGCTCGGCCGA
The DNA here is from genome assembly GCF_040324155.1 of Mesorhizobium sp. M0011. Classification (NCBI taxonomy): domain Bacteria; kingdom Pseudomonadati; phylum Pseudomonadota; class Alphaproteobacteria; order Hyphomicrobiales; family Phyllobacteriaceae; genus Mesorhizobium; species Mesorhizobium sp. M0011. The sequence goes on from NZ_JAMYVQ010000022.1 coordinate 6,032, forward strand.
CGACATCGAGAAGGCGCTCGCCGCAACGGCCAGAGATCTCGGCCCCAAGGGCCGCGACAATGATTTCGGCTATGGGCTGCTGGACATCAAGGCGGCGGCGGTGGTGAAGGAATGAGGTCGGCGCTTGCAGCGCTTCGGGAGACAGTTCTAAACAGGCGCGCCGGCGACCGATCCCCTGACCACCAGATCGACCGGCCAGACCTCGCCTCGCGCCCCCTCCTCCAGTCCTGAAATCCGTGCCGCCAGCCGCTCGGCGACACGGGCGCCGGCGAGACGGATCGATGAACGCGTCGTCGACAACGGCACCGAAAAATTCTCCGGCCTCAGCCAGGGGAAGACGTCATCATGAGCGATCAGCGACACGTCGCCGGGAATGCTCAAGCCGAGGTCGCGCACGGCGCGCACGACGCCGAGTGCCATGATCAGGCTGGAGCAGGCGATCGCCGTCGGCGCGTCACCTTCTTCCAGCAAACGCCTGGTGGCGCGATAGCCGTTCTCTTCGGTCATATCGACCGAGCAGACATGGCGTTCGCTCAATGACAGTCCGCTCGCGGCGAGTGCCCGGCGCACGCCGCGTTCGCGATGGATGGCGAAGGTTTCGCGGTCGTCACCGTTGATCAACGCCAGCCGCCGATGACCGAGCTGGATCAGCAGCCTGGCTGCCTCGTGGAAGGCGCCCTCATTGTCGATGTCGGTGAAGGCATAGTCGAAATCGAAACCTTCGCTGCGGCCATGGACGATGAAGGGAATGCCGAGTGTGTTGACCAGCGCCACGCGCCGGTCGGCGGGCCTTGGAGAGGAGATATAAACAGCGTCGACCTGCCGGTTGGCGACGATGCGCCGGTAGGTCGTCTCCTGGTCGTCGGCGTCGGCCGGCGACAGCACAAGATCAAGCTCGTGCGAGCGGGCATAGTCACCAAGGCCGGACAGGAACTCGACGAAATGCGGATCGATGTCGACCGACGTACCGGTCGGCAGGACATAGCCGATCATGCCGGTCTTGCCGGTCGCCAGCCGGCGCGCGCTCGGGTTGGGACGATAGCCATGGCGCTTGGCGGCATCCATGACACGCCTGCGCGTCTCCTCGTTGACCTCGGGATAGCCGTTCAGCGCACGGCTCACCGTGGTTTGCGAAAGTGCCAGCATGTGGGCGAGCTGCTTGAGGTTCACGAAGTCTCCATTCCCTCAAAGCGCTTTTAAATTGAATCGACCCAAGTGCCACCGGGGCCGAGCCATACGAAGCAGAACCATAGACGCGGTTTGGGCGTGTTTGAAACAGAAATTGCTGCTGCATCGCCAAAATAGTATGTTGCAGCGCACTTTTAGGAGTGAAAACGGGCCAACCTAAATCGATTAACTCGCCAAGCCTCTTGACTTCCCAGCAATTCAATGGCGTGATCGAAAAAGCCAAAGCGCTTTGGAAGACTCTTCGAAAGGTTGCGGTTCCTTTCCGACTGAGTCACAGTCCTGCGGCGTCGGCGGGCGGAATGGAGGTTCCGTCCGGTGTGTGAGACCCACTGGGAGGAATACCGATGAAGAAAATGCTTTTGCTGGGTGCTGCGTTTGCCACGTTCGCCCTGAACGCGCCCGCGCAGGCCGAACTGAAGTTCAAGCCCGGCGAAGACAAGCGCTTCAACTGGGCGAACTACGAAGAGCTCAAGAAAGTCGACCTCAAGGGTGAGACGCTGTCGATCTTCGGACCGTGGCGCGGCGAGGACGAAGGCCTGGTGCGCGGCGTTCTCGACTATTTCGCGGAAGCCACCGGCGTCGAGATCAAATATTCCTCCTCGGAGAATTACGAGCAGCAGATCGTCATCGACACACAGGCCGGCAGCCCGCCGAATATCGCCGTGCTGCCGCAGCCGGGCCTCATCCAGGACCTGGCGTCGAAGGGCCTTTTGACACCGCTCGGCGACGACACCGCCAAATGGGTCAAGGACAATTACGGTGCCGGCCAGTCATGGGTCGATCTCGGCACCTTCAAGGACAAGGACGGCAAGCCGGGCTTCTTCGCCTTCCCTTACAAGGCCGACGTGAAGTCGCTGGTCTGGTACTCGCCGGATAATTTCGAGGAAGCCGGCTACAAGGTGCCGAAGACCCAGGAAGAACTCGCCGATCTCGAAAAGAAGATCATCGCCGATGGCGGCAAGCCGTGGTGCATCGGCCTCGGCTCCGGCGGCGCCACCGGCTGGCCGGCGACCGACTGGGTCGAAGACCTGATGCTGCGCACCCAGCCTCCGGAGGTCTACGACAAATGGGTGAAGAACGAGATCCCGTTCAACGACCCCGCAGTGGTCAATGCCATCGACATTTTCGGCAAGATCGCCACCGACGACAAGATGGTCGACGGCGGCGCCAAGGCGGTTGCGGCGACCGATTTCCGCGACAGCCCGAAGGGCCTCTTTTCGGTGCCGCCGAAATGCTACCTGCACCACCAGGCATCGTTCATCCCGACCTTCTTCCCGGAAGGCACCAAGGTCGGCCAGGACGCGGACTTCTTCTACTTCCCGCCCTATGCCTCCAAGCCTGAACTGGGCACGCCGGTGCTCGGCGCCGGCACGCTGGCGATGATCACCAAGGACAGCAAGAGTGCGCGCGCGTTCATCGAATTCCTGAAGATGCCGCTCGCCCACGAGATCTGGATGGCCGAAGGCGCCTTCGTGACGCCGCTCAAGTCGGTCAACAAGGATGCCTATGCCAGCGACGCGCTGAAGAAGCAGGGCGAAATCCTCGCCAATGCCTCGACTTTCCGCTTCGACGGTTCCGACCTGATGCCGGGCAAGATCGGCGCTGGCGCCTTCTGGACCGGCATGATCGACCTGGTCGGCGGCAAGTCGGCACAGGACGTCGCCACCGACATCCAGAAGAGCTGGGACGCGATCAAGTAGCGGCCGGCACGTAAGCGACCAACCATTCTCGCACTGGATCCGGGCCGTACTGGCCCGGATCCGACGGCGGCCCGTGCCGCAGCCTTTCGTCATGAGCGCATTGACATGAAGCGCGATCGGCAATGTGCGCAAGCCGCCGATGACGCGCTCCAAACAACTGAATCGGCGCCTGGTCCCCGTCACCAAGGTCATTCCTTGTCGGATCATGCGCAGGGGGAGAGGGACCCATGGCGGCTCAGATTTTCTCGGCCATATTCGTCATCATCATCGGGGTCGGCGGTTGCGTCGCCTATTTCTGGGGCGCCAACAAACTGGTCGACCTGATATTCCCGTCACGCGGCGTCGCCGGTGCCGCGGCCATCGACAATCTGCGCCGGCAAGGACTGGTCCGGCCATGGCTGTTCGTCGGCCCGGCGATGATCATCCTCACCATCTACCTGATCTATCCGGTGGTCGAGACGCTGCGGCTGTCGTTCCTCGATCGCAGCGGCATCAATTTCGTCGGCCTGGCGAACTATGAATGGGCGTTCGGCGATCGCGAGTTCCGCAACTCGATCCTCAACAACATCATCTGGCTGGCGGTGGTGCCGGCCGCCTGCACCTTCCTTGGGCTGATCATCGCCGTGCTTACGGACAAGATCTGGTGGGGCACGATCGCCAAGAGCCTGATCTTCCTGCCGCTGGCGATCTCCTTCGTCGGCGCCAGCGTGATCTGGAAATTCATCTACGAATATCGCGGCGAAGGCCAGACGCAGATCGGCATCCTCAACGCCATCATTCAGCATTTCGGCGGCCAGCCGCAGGTCTGGATATCGCTGCCGTTCTGGAACAATTTCTTCCTGATGATCATCCTGATCTGGATCCAGACCGGCTTTGCCATGGTCATCCTGTCTTCCGCCCTGCGCGGCATTCCCGAAGAAACGCTGGAAGCCGCCGTCATCGACGGCGCCAATCCGTTCCAGATCTTCTGGAAGATCATGGTGCCGCAGATCTGGGGCACCATCGCCGTGGTCTGGACCACGATCACCATTCTGGTGCTCAAAGTGTTCGACATCGTGCTGACCATGACCAACGGCCAGTGGAACAGCCAGGTGCTGGCCAATCTGATGTTCGACTGGATGTTCCGCGGCGGCGGCGATTTCGGCCGCGGCGCCACCATCGCCATCATCATCATGATCGCGGTCATTCCGATCATGGTCTGGAACATCCGCCAGGCGAACAAAGAGACGGGAGGACATTGAGATGGCCGTCGCGACCGGAAAATCCTTCGCCAGCCGCTTTGGCGTCCACATCGCAGTGCTCGTCTTCGTCGCCATCTGGACCATCCCGACGCTCGGCATCCTGGTCTCGTCGCTGCGCGACAAGAACCAGATCATCGCCTCGGGCTGGTGGAATTCGTTCTCCAACTCCACCCAGACCGAAGCCGGCCGGCTGCCAGCCGCCTCGACGCAAGTCGAAAAGGACGGCAAGTTCGTTCTCGAGGGCAACATCTTCGGCGACGGTGCTGCCCGCGACATCAGCGCCTTCGGCGTCAAATCGGCGGCACCGACGCAATATCCCGCCGGCACGACGGCCGATCTCGGCGACGGCGTGACCCTGCAGCTCAACGCCGACGGCAGCTTCGTCATGCAGTCCCCGAAAGCATTCGAAGGCGATCGCGGCCAGCGCGTCTATTATGCTTCGTCGGCGCCGCCGAAATTCACCACCGACAATTACAGAACCGTGCTGTTCTCCGAGGGCATCGGACGGTCATTCATGAATTCGCTGACCGTCACTATCCCAGCGACAATCATCCCGATCCTGATCGCCGCCTTTGCCGCCTATGCGCTAGCCTGGATGCGGTTTCCCGGCCGGGCGCTGCTGATCGCGGTTATCATCGGCCTGCTGGTGGTGCCATTGCAGATGTCGCTGATCCCGTTGTTGAAACTCTATAATGGCGTCGGCGCTTTCTTCGGCATGCCGTCGAAGACCTATCTCGGCATCTGGCTGGCGCATACCGGCTTCGGCCTGCCCTTCGCCATCTACCTGCTGCGCAGCTATATTGCCGGTCTGCCGCGCGAGATCATGGAATCGGCGCGCATCGACGGCGCCAGCGATTTCGAGATCTTCGTCAAGATCGTCTTGCCGTTGTCGTTCCCGGTGCTGGCTTCGTTTGCCATCTTCCAATTCCTGTGGGTATGGAACGATCTGCTGGTGGCGATGGTTTTCCTCGGTACAGAGGCAGACCAGATCGTGCTGACCGCCAAGCTCAACGCGCTGTTGGGCTCACGCGGCGGCGACTGGGAGATTCTGACGACATCGGCTTTCGTGACCATCATCGTGCCGCTGATCGTCTTCTTCTCGCTGCAACGCTATTTTGTCCGCGGGCTGCTTGCCGGCTCGGTGAAAGGAGGCTGAGACGATGCAATCTGCTTTGAAGGCCAGCTCGAAGCCGGATCTCGCCATCGATCGCGACTGGTGGCGAGGTGCGGTGATCTACCAGATCTATCCGCGCAGCTACCAGGACTCGAACGGCGACGGCATCGGCGACCTCAAGGGCATCATCGGGCGGCTTCCCTACATCGCGGCGCTAGGGGCGGACGCCATCTGGATTTCACCGTTCTTCAAGTCGCCGATGAAGGATTTCGGCTACGACGTGTCAGATTACTGCGACGTCGATCCGATGTTCGGCACGCTGGCCGACTTCGACGCGCTGACCGCCGAGGCACACAGGCTGGGCTTGAAGGTGATGATCGACGAGGTGCTGTCGCATACGGCGGACAATCATCCCTGGTTCAAGGAAAGCCGGTCGAGCCGCACCAACCCGAAGGCCGACTGGTATGTCTGGGCAGACGCCAGGCCGGACGGCACGCCGCCCAACAACTGGCTGTCGATCTTCGGTGGCTCGGCGTGGCACTGGGACACCAGCCGCCAGCAATATTACATGCACAATTTCCTGGCCGAACAGCCCGACCTCAACTTTCACAACCGCGAAGTCCAGGACGCATTGCTCGACGTCACCCGCTTCTGGCTGGAACGCGGCGTCGATGGTTTCCGGCTCGATACCATCAATTTCTACTTCCACAGCCAGGGTCTGGAAAACAATCCGCCGCTGCCGCCGGAAGAGCGCAACGACCAGACCGCGCCGGCGGTCAACCCCTACAACTACCAGGACCATCTCTACGACAAGAGCCGGCCCGAGAACCTCGGCTTCCTCGAACGGTTCCGTACCCTGCTCGATGAATATCCGGCAACCGCAGCGGTCGGCGAGGTCGGCGATTCGCAGCGCGGGCTTGAAGTGGTTGCCGCCTACACCGCCGGCGGCAAGCGCGTGCATATGTGCTACTCCTTCGATTTCCTGGCGCCGGAAAAGATCAGCGCGGGCAAGGTCCGCTCGGTGCTGGAATCCTTCAGCAAGGTCGCCAGCGACGGCTGGTCGTGCTGGGCCTTTTCCAACCATGATGTGATGCGCCCGGCCTCGCGCTGGGCGGCCAATGAGGCCGACCCGATCGCCTACCTCAAGGTCATCTCGGCGCTGCTGATGTCCCTGCGCGGCTCGGTCTGCATCTATCAGGGCGAGGAGCTTGGGCTCGGCGAAGCCGACCTTCGGTTCGAGGATCTGCAGGACCCCTATGGCATTCGCTTCTGGCCGGAATTCAAGGGCCGCGACGGCTGCCGCACACCGATGGTGTGGGAAGGCAGCGCCAAAAATGGCGGCTTCTCCTCGGCAAAGCCCTGGCTACCGGTGCCGGCCAAGCATCTGTCGCAAGCGGTCGATGTCCAGCAGGACGACGAGACTTCGCTACTCGAGCACTACCGGCGCTTTCTCAGCTTCCGGCGCGCCCATCCGGCGCTGGCCAAGGGCGATATCAATTTCATCGAAAGTGAGGGCGACACCGTCGCCTTCACACGCCGCGCGGGCAATGAGCAGATCGTCTGCATCTTCAATCTGGGAGCCGGGCCGGCCAAGGTTGACCTTGGCGGCCGATCGCTGCAACCTCTGCCCGGGCACGGATTTTCGGGGCAGGCGAACAGCGGTTCCATCGAGCTTGGCGGCTACGGCGCCTGGTTCGGGCGTCTCGACTGAATTTCCAATCACTGGAGGAAACCAATGGCCGATGTCACGCTAAGACAAGTGAAGAAGTCCTACGGCAATCTGAACATTCTCCACGGCATCGATCTCGATATTAAGTCGGGCGAGTTCATCGTCTTCGTCGGCCCGTCGGGCTGCGGCAAGTCGACATTGCTGAGATCGATCGCCGGGCTCGAGGAAATCACCTCCGGCGAACTCAGAATAGCCGGCGAAGTGGTGAACGACGTGCCGCCGTCGAAGCGCGGCATCGCCATGGTGTTCCAGTCCTACGCGCTCTACCCGCACATGACCGTCTATGACAACATGGCGTTCTCGATGAAGATCGGCAAAGAGAACAAGGCCGAGATCGACCGCCGCGTGCGTCAGGCCGCCGAGATCCTGCAATTGACCAAATATCTCGACCGCCTGCCCAAGGCGATGTCAGGCGGCCAGCGCCAGCGCGTCGCCATCGGCCGCGCCATCGTGCGCAATCCGAAGGTGTTCCTGTTCGACGAGCCGCTTTCGAACCTCGACGCCGCGCTGCGCGTCGCCACCCGCATCGAAATCGCCAAGCTCAAGGAATCGATGCCCAACACGACCATGATCTACGTCACCCACGATCAGGTCGAGGCGATGACGCTGGCCGACCGCATCGTGGTGCTCAAGGACGGCCATATCGAGCAGGTCGGCACGCCGATGGATCTCTACAAGAAGCCCGGCAATCTGTTCGTTGCCCAGTTCATTGGCTCGCCGGCCATGAACATCCTGCCCGCGACCATCGAAAAGACCGGCAATCCGACCGTCGTCAGCCATGTCGGCGGACGCAAGGCAACCGTGCCGATCGCAACGCCTGCTTCGGCGAAGGGTGCTGCGGTGAGCTTTGGCGTGCGGCCGGAGGACCTGATCATCGCCAGCGGCGCGGACTATCTGTTCGAGGGGACGGTCGACTATCTCGAGCAGCTCGGCGAGGTTCAGCTGGTCTATGTCGACATCGGTCGCGCCGACCTGCCGCTGGTGACCAAGCTGCCCGGCAATGTCGAGGTCAAGCGTGGTTCGACATTGCGGCTGAGCGCCAATGGCGAGGACCTGCATATCTTCGACGCTGACGGACGGTCGTTTGCCCTTCATGAGGCTGAAGCGAAGGCGGCCTGAGGCAGGAACGCGTCTTGGACGCAAAAGAGCGGCGGGCTAGGCCCGCCGCTCTTTTGTTGAAGATCAGCTTCGGCTGTTAACGGCCGAAGAGGTTCCGGTCGCTGCCCTGAGGGGCGGACTTCTCCACGTCGCCCGACGAATTGAGCAGCTTCTCGACGAGGCCACCGCTGTTGCGGACCGAGCTCGTATGCGCGCTGTCAACCGAAGTAACCGCAGGCTGATTGGCGCCGTTGGAGCCAAAGTTGTCGCTGCCGGCGAACGCGCTGCCGGTGATGGCCAGAACGGCGGCGGCAGCAATAAGGATCTTGTTCATTTTAATCTCCTGAATTCTGGATTTCGCCAGGACGGCAGACACAGCTGCCGTCGCTTGCGAATTGGTTATTAGCGACCGAAGAGGTTACGGTCGCTGCCCTGAGCGGGCGTCTGGGCAGTCGATTCCGCGGTCTTGGTGGAAGCCGTGTACGACTGGTCCACCGTGGCGGCAGGCTGGTTGGAGCCGTTCGAACCGTAGTTGTCGCTGCCGGCGAAAGCGCTGCCGGAGATGGCCAGAACGGCGGCGGCAGCAATGAGGATCTTGTTCATCTTAAATACTCCTGAATGTCTGAATTTCGCCAGGGCGGCGGGCGAGCCCGCCGTCGACTGGGAATCGGCTGTTAGTTGTTGTCGAAGAGGTTGCGGTCAGCACCCTGGGCAGGCGCCTGAGCAGCCGGTTCCGACTTCTTGGTCGAAGCGGTGTACGAGCTGTCGACAGCAGTGGCTGCCGCGGCGTTCGAACCGTAGTGGTCGCTACCAGCGAAGGCGCTGCCGGAAATGGCCAGAAGGGCTGCGGCAGTGAGAATGATCTTTTTCATTTTTGTACTCCAGTATCGTCTTTTTCCGTCCGTCTAGCGGCGTGTCTTGGAAATGAAATCGCGTCGTTCGGACAGCCCCGATGTGGGAGGGCAACCCCGCCTTTTCCAATCACGAAGTTGTTCCGTGTGGACCATGAATCCACACCTTGAAATTGTGCCAAGGGAATCTACGGTATATTTTTCTTCTTTAAATCAGCATGTTAAGTGTAACCGCTGGATGGATCACTGACTGTTTCAGAGGCCCAGCGTTCACACCGTCCTGCACGCACCGTCAACAGAAACGAACCGTTCGGTTCGATTTTAGATCGAGCTAATAGTCACTTTTCGAAACCGTTAACCTTTTTTGACCCCGCCAAGGGGTCCGATTCGGGGATATCGCAGCCGGCAAAATGGTCATCCGGGAGGTGGATTTCAGCCCGCGACGGTCTGCGGGAACGTTCGCAGGCCGTGTCGCGCCGCATGGATACGATGTCGTTTTCATGCCGACGGCGCGCCCCCGATCGTGGTTAGATCATACCATCTCAGGTGCCGCTTCGTGACGACGAGGCGGAGAATTGGGAAGCCGGTCAGAATCCGGCGCTGCCCCCGCAACGGTGGTGGAGTTCAAGTCGCAACGGGAGACCACTGGGCAACTGCCTGGGAAGGTGTCGCGATGGTCCGCAAGGACAACTCCAGAGCCCGGAAACCAGCCCGAGATTGTTAGACTCGACTGATCGCGGTGGGCGGTCAAGAGGTGGATAGCGCATGTCTGGCACCTAGCCGGCCTGCGTTTCAATCCTTCCTCCATCACCACCAGTTCAGTCCTTAGAAACGAGGACAGGACATGGATACCCGCAACGACATGCTGAGGCTCCTGAAGGGGCGCCGGCAAGGCTTTTCGCTGGAGCAGCCCTTCTACACCGATCCGGACTACTTCAAGCTCGACATGGAGCTGATCTGGTATCGCGACTGGCTGTTCATCGGCCATGATTGCGAACTGCCGAAGCCGGGCAGCTACATCACCGTGCAGATCGGCGACTATCCGGTGGTCCTTGTCCGCGACCAGCACGGCAAGATCAACGCCTTCCACAATTCCTGCCGCCATCGCGGCAGCCGTGTATGCAACACGGAGAAGGGCACGGCGGCAAAGCTCGTCTGCCCCTATCACCAGTGGACCTATGAGCTGGACGGCCGCCTGCTGTTTGCCCGCCAGATGGCCGACGGTTTCGACAAGAGTGATTTCAGCCTGAAGCCGGTCGCCTGCGAGAGCGTCGGCGGCTACATCTTCATCTGTCTGGCCAAGGAGCCGGCGGATTTCGCGCCGATGCGGGCGATGATCGAACCCTATCTTTTGCCGCACCGGTTGCGTGAAGCAAAGATCGCCTTCGAGAGCACGATCGTCGAGAAGGGCAACTGGAAGCTGGTCTGGGAAAACAACCGCGAGTGCTATCACTGCGCCGCCAATCATCCTGAGCTGTGCAAGACCTTCCCCGAGGCTCCGACCGTGACCGGCGTCAACGGCGCCGACAGCGACCCTGAAATGGTCGCGCACTGGGCCAAATGCGAGGCATCAGGCCTGCCGAGCAAATTCCGCATCGATCCGGCAGGGCAGTACCGCGCCACCCGCGCGCCGCTGCTGCGCGATGCCGTCAGCTACACCATGACGGGAAAACGGGCGGTCCAGAAGAACCTGTCCGACAGCGTTTCAACCGACCGCATCGGCTCCTTGCTGCTTTATCATTATCCGACAACCTGGAACCATATCCTCGGCGACCATGCCGTCACCTTCCTCGTGCTGCCGATCAGTGCCACGGAAACCGCGGTGACGACAAAATGGCTCGTCCACAAGGATGCGGTCGAAGGCGTCGACTACGATCTCGCTGAGCTCACCCATGTCTGGACCGAGACCAACGACCAGGACCGTCGCATCGTCGAGGAAAACGCCTTCGGCATCTTGTCGCCGGCCTACGAACCAGGCCCCTATTCGGAGCTGCATGAGGGCGGCGTGATCCAGTTCGTCGAGTGGTACGCGTCGTTCATCGGACCGCGCCTTGCAGAAGGCGACCGGCCGGCCCTGCGCAGCGTCGCCTAGCCCAGGGGACAAGAGGATGAATGCGATGACGGACCTTGGCCTCTATCGCCATCTCGACCAGATGACGCCCTGGAACGACAGGCTGCAGGTGCTGGAAGTGATCGGCGTCAGTGACGAAGCGCCTGACGTGAAGACCTTCACCTTCCGCTCCGACAACCAGACCTGGTTCCGCTACAAACCGGGCCAGTTCGTGACGCTGGAATTGCCGACATCGGACGGGCCGCTGATGCGCACCTACACGCTGTCGTCCTCGCCGTCGCGGCCGTTCTCGATCGCGGTGACGGTCAAGGCGCAGGCGGGCAGCACCGGTACGCGCTGGATGTTCGACCATCTGACGCCCGGTTCGCACGTCAAGGCCTATGGGCCGACCGGCGACTTCTCGCTGCACAGCCACCCGGCGGCCAAATATCTGTTCATTTCGGCCGGCTCCGGCGTGACGCCGATGATGTCGATGCTGCGCTGGCTGAACGACTGCGCGCCATGGACCGATGTCGGCTTCGTCAACTGCGCGCGCCGCCCGGAAGAGATCATTTTCCGCAAGGAACTCGAGCTGCTCGGCAGCCGCATGCCCGGCCTGTCGCTCGGCTTCATGATCGAGGAGCGGTCGAGCCGCGAGGGCTGGTTCGGCCATATGGGCCGCATCGACGCGATCCGGCTGCCATTGCTGGCGCCCGATTTCCGCGAGCGCGAGATCTTCTGCTGCGGCCCCGATCCCTTCATGCGCGCCGTGCGCGGCATGCTGGAAGCCGCCGGCTTCGACATGGCGAAATACCATCAGGAAAGCTTCGCGGCGCCTGCCGTGGAGGAGATCCCGGCGCCGTTCTCGCCGCCGGCGGAAGACGGCGCCGCTGCTGCTGTCGAGGCCGTGACACCAATCCGGTTCTCGCTTTCCGATGTCGATGCCGAATGCGTCGCCGGCCAGACCGTGCTGCAGACGGCACGCGCCTCTGGGGTGCGGATTCCCGCCGCCTGCGAGTTCGGCCTGTGCGGCACCTGCAAGGTGAGGAAGGTCGCGGGCGACGTCGAGATGAGTCACAATGGCGGCATCCTCGATCACGAAATCGAGGACGGCTTTATCCTCGCCTGTTGCTCGAAGCCGCTTTCGGCGCTTGAAATCGAAGCGTGACCGGCTGCGCTCGCCCGGAGCCTGCGCCATCTTGCCAAAAACCCTGCAAATGGTTAGACGCCTGCAACGGTGGGGTTGACCGTAAGGCCCGAAGATCATCTCCGCGGCCTGCTCGGCGGGGGAGCAAATATGCGACAATCCGGCATCTATGCCATTGCCAGCAAGGATATCGTCTTTGAATCCTTCGACGGCGAAGCCGTCGTTCTTGACCTGACCACGGGCAAATATTTCGGCTTTTCTGATTCAGGCAGCAGGCTTTGGGATGCACTGTCGTCCGGCGTGCCTGCCTCCGAACTGGTCGGCGCCGCGACCGGAATTGGCGCCCTCGATGCCGCCGCGATTGACGGCTTTGTTTCACAATTGCTCGAATTCGGCTTGCTGGCGGCCGTAACCGATGGCGTGGCAAGACCGGTTTCCAGCGAATTTCTGGCTCAGCTCGCCGCTGCCAGAGAGCCCCTCAAGGTCGATATCCATGATGATCTCGCCGATCTCATCGTCGTCGATCCCATCCACGAGGTCGAGGAGCCCCTCGGCTGGCCGGCGGTAAAGCAGGCCAACTGAGCCGCCCACTAGGTTCTCGCTGCCGGACAGCTCCGGAACAGGCAAACCCATGCCGAACATCACTCTCGAAAACTTGGTTGACTACGCACGTCATGTCCTGGCGCAAGCAGAGAGCAGCGCCGCGCATTATCCACTGACCCGCAAGGCGAGCTTGCCGCATCTGGATCTGACCGCGCATGTCAGCGCCGGCGCGTTGGCGGATGCCGTCGCTCATGGCTTTGTCACTGCTCCGGGCAACCGAACGCCTGCCGACATCTGCCGCGTCTTCGTCGCGCATCCCGGCATAGACGGCATCGCGGCACCGGCCAGGTGGGGCCAGGGAGCCTTCACGCAGCATGGCTTCGCCACCCAACTGGCGGAAGCCGGTTTGCGTGGCAACCATTTCCACGACCTGGATTTCTGGCAGTTCTATGATCCGCAACGTCGCGTTGGCGTGCAATTGATGGCTTCGGCCGACGCCTTTCCGCCGTGGGAGCCGGGAGCGCCGCTGCGGGCTTTCCTGCATTGGGAATATGGGGCGCGCGGCATGCGCCTTGCCCATGCCGGCACGCTCGGCGCCAATGGCAAGGGCGTCCTGCTGGCCGGCGCGGGCGGCGCCGGGAAATCCGGAACCGTCGCCGCCGGCCTCCTCAACGGACTGGACAGCGTCGGCGACGACTATGTGCTGGTCGACCTTGCCAACGGCGTGACTGCCCGCCCACTGTTTTCAACACTCAAGCAGGATCCCCAAGGGTTCGCGCGGCTTGGGCTGAAGCATCGGCTGCCGGCGCATGGTCCGCTCAACTGGCAAGGCAAGCATGCTTTTCACATTGATGACATCGCGCCCCGACCGGTGCCCGAAACTCTGGACATCGTCGCGCTGTTGGCGCCACATATCGACGGTGGCGGGGCAAGTTCGATCGTGCCGGTGTCGCGCAGGGATGCCATGATCGCCTTGGCGCCGTCGGGCATAGCGCAGATGCCGGGCGAGCGGGAGAGCGGCTTTCGCTTCTTCAGCGACCTGACCCGCCTGCTGCCGTGCTATCGTCTGTCGCTGGGGACGCAGCCCCAGGAGATAGCCGGCACGATTGCGGACTTTCTCGCGCGGGGCGATTCGTGAAACTGAGCGTGATAATGCCCGTCTACAACCGTGAACGCTATGTCGTTTCGGCATTGCGCTCGCTGGTGCGGCAGCGGGACGCCGCCGATCTCGACATCATCGTCATCGACGACGGCTCGACCGACGGCTCTGCTGAGGCCGTGCGCTCGATGATGCGCGAAAACCCCTGTATCCGACTGTTCCAGCAATCCAACATGGGCGTGGCCAGGGCGCGCAACGCCGGGCTGCGGCAACTGCCGCCGGATGCGGAGTTCGTTTCGTTTCTGGATTCTGACGACATCTCGCCGGCCGGACGGTTCAAGGCCGATCTCGCCCGCTTCGAGGCTACCCCCGGGCTTGAGCTGACCTATTCGCTGATGACGCTGGTCGACCGGATCGACGACGAGCGGCTGGAGCCTACAGTGGATAGCCGTACGATGACGCTTCGGGGAATTTCGCTGAGCACCGCCGTGTTCAGAAGGGCGCTTGTAGACCGGATGGGCCAGTTCGATGATGATTTCGAGCAGGCGGAGGACACCGACTATCTGCTGCGCGTTTTCGAAACGGGACCGAACTATGAGTTGATGGACACCGTCGCGATTTACTACCGACGCCACGCCGGGAATGTTACCAAGGAGCGTAGCGGCAGGGTCCGCAACCATCTGCGTGCAATCCACAAGTCGATGCGGCGACGCAAGGCCGATCCGTCTCTGCTGGAGGTCCAGGGTATTTTCGAACTGAAGAGCCCCGCTGATTGGCAGATGCTATGATGCTCGACACAATCGGGTCGGATCAGCCAAGCCCGGAACGCTGCTGGAGACTCCGATGAGGCTGAGCGTCATCATGCCGGTCTACAATCGCGAACAGTTCGTTGGCCTGGCGCTGCGCTCGTTGCTCAGGCAGCGCGAAGACATCGATCTCGACATCATCGTCATCGACGATGGGTCGACCGATGGCTCTGCGGCCGTCGTGCGGTCATTGATCGACGAGGCCCCGTGCATTCGTCTTTTCCAGCAGAGCAATGGCGGGGTCACCAAAGCGCGCAATGCCGGGCTGAAGCAGTTGCTGCCGCAGACTCGTCTGGTGTCGTTTCTCGATTCGGACGACATCTCCCCGATAGGGCGGTTCAAGGCGGATCTCGCCTGCTTCGAAGAGGATCCGGGCCTCGACCTGACCTATTCGCGCATGACGCTGATAGACAAGATAGATGGCGAGACGCTGGAACCGGCCGCCGACAGCCACTCCATCACCGTGCGAGGGATCCACCTGTCCGCCGGGATCTTTGCGCGAGACCTCATCGAGCGCACCGGTGGTTTCGACGAGGATTTCAAACAGGCCGAGGACACCGACTATCTGTTGCGTATCTTTGAGAGCCAGGCAAAATACGTTATGCCCGATACGGTGGCTCTCTATTACAGGCGTCATCCCGGCAACATGACCAAGGAAGCCGATGTGCCCTTTCGCGAGTTCATGCGCGCCATTCACAAGTCGATGAAGCGTCGCAAGGCCGATCCCAGCTTGCGCCGGGTGGAGGGGATCTTCGACTTCAAGGATCTCGCGCAGTGGCGGTTCCTTTGATGGCAGGCTACGGCGTCGTCATTCCGGCTTTCAACGCGGCCGCCACCATAGGCGCGGCCCTGAACTCCGTTCTGGCCCAGACGGCAAAGGCGGAGGCCATCGTCGTGGTCGATGACGGTTCAACCGACGATACGGCTGCGGTGATCGATGCGATGAACCTGCCGGTGACGGTGCTGCGACAGGACAATGCCGGACCTGGCAGCGCAACGACCCGTGGCATTGCGGCACTCTCGACGCCGCTCATCGCGACGCTCGATGCCGACGATTTGTGGCTGCCGGACAAGGTCGAAAAGCAGCTGACCTATCTCGGCCGTCATCCCGGGACAGCGGGCGTCTTTACGCATTGGCGGACGTTTCGCGGCGACAGCCCCGATTTGCCCGATGCGACCAGTGGAGCTGGCTGGTCGCGCACGACGATGATGATCCGCCAGGAGGTGGTGCCGCGCATCGGTCCCATCATCGACCCACCAGGCGGTCGCGGCGAGATGATCGACTGGATCGCCCGGGTTCGTGAGGCAGGCCTTGCCCTTGCCATGCTCGACGACGTGCTTGCATTGCGCCGCATCCGTCCGGGCAGCCTTTCCTACGGCCGCGATCCGGCACGCGACCGGGGCTATCTCCAGGTCGCAAGGCTCGCCATGCAGCGGCGAGCCCGGAACAAGGCAGGCTCCAATTGAACGCCAGGCCCGTTCGCCGCATCGGCCGCCGCTTCCCGGACTATGGCTGGTCGTGGCCCACCGGCCAGCTGGACCTGTTGCTAAAGGCGGCGCTGCTCTCCGACGAGGACGCAGCCGCCGGCTGCGCCGCGCGCTGGCTGGACGAGAACGACATCGATCTCGTCTCGTTTCGAGAACATCGCCTGCTCGCCGCCATCTCCGACAGGTTCGGCAGGAAGCTGGCCGGGCATACCGCGCACCCGCGCCTCGTCGGCCTGCAGAAGATGCTGTGGACGAAGTCGCGCATGGCGATGCGCGAGGCCGAACCGGCGCTGAAGGCGATGGCAGACGGCGGCGCCGACATCATGCTGATCAAGGGCGCCAGCCGCATTGCCTTGAACGCGTCGGCGCAGCGTGGCCGGGTGGCGCACGACATCGATATACTGGTGCGCCCGCGCGACATGGCTGCCGTCTTCGACATCTTGCGCGACCGCGACTGGCAGATCGCCTCGGGCGTCAGCGCGCAATATCTGCGAACCCGGTTGGCGTCGCTGCGGTCGATGAACTTCTTCAAGGGCCGTTTCGGTGACATCGACCTGCACCAGCTCGGCTATGACGGGTCGCAGACGAGCGCGGAAGACGACCTGGCGATCTGGCAACGGGCGGTCCCAGCCGAATTCAGCGGCGTCGCGGTCTTCGTGCCGTCGCCGGCCGATCGCATGGCCCTGGCCATCGCCCATGGCGGCCTCGACGCCCACACCCACAGCGACTGGCTTGTCGACTGCGCGGTCGCCATCCATGGCGAAGAGGTCGATTGGGACATGTTCCTCGACATCGTCGGCAGACGCGGCCTGGCGGTTCCAGCGGCGGTGGCGCTATCCTATCTGGCGTTCGAGATCGGCATTCCGGTGCCGGAATCGACAATGGTCAGAATCTTAGAGATGGCCGACGGAGCTGGCTTGTCGCGTTGGTCGTCGGTTCTGCAAGCCAAGCCGCGCACGGATTTCGGCGGCCTGGTCTGGCTGTCGCGCGGGCTTGCCAAGCAGTTGCGCCTGAAGCGGAAGAAGGGCCGGTTGCAACAGGAGCCACCCGCCAAACCTTGGCGCGGCAGACCGGCCGCGCGCAAGCCGCAAGCAGCATCGGCGCCTCTGATGTTTTCGCAGGCCATCGCCTGTCCGCAAACCACCGGCGACATGATGCTCGATATCACCGTCAGGATCGGCGTTCCGCCGGTCCGGCGCCGCATCGAAATGGAGATCAATGACGGTGGCGAGCATATCGCTCGCCTGCGCGCCATGGCCATCAGCCGATCCGGCAGGGAACGCGTGCTGCATTTTCGCGGCAAGGTGACGCTCGACGGCGCGCGAGCTGCCTGGACGCTAGAGGCGCGACCGTCGCGGCAGTTTCGTGAATGGAACGACGCGGCCACGGTGGCTGCTTATGGCGCCTTACCCTTCGAGCTGCTGTCGGCGGATTTCTCGCCGGTTGGCTAACGGCGAATCCGACGAACCTTTCTCGAAAGGCGGCGTCGGTTCACACTCCGTAGCGTTCGGTGCGAATGATTTCGGCTGCAACGCCGGCATCGATCAGTGCCTGGGCGGCCGCGGAAACGAAGGCGTTGGAGCCGCAGACGAAGGCGATGCCAGGCGGCTCCGGCAGCCGCGTCATGGCTTGCACCATCATCGCGACGTCCACCCGCCGCGCATAGTCGGCTGGACGGCGTGCAGCTTCGCGGGTCAGTGTCAGCACCAGGTCGAAGCCGTCCTGGCGCTCGTCGAGAACGATCAGCTCGTCACGAAAGATCACTTCGTCCCAGACCCGGACCGAAAAGACCAGGACGACGGGCACCGCTGAAATACGTGCGGCGCGGTGGCGGAGCATCGACATCAAGGGCACGACGCCCGAACCGCCGCCGACCAGAACAAGCGGCCCACTCTCATCCTCGGGCCAGACGAAATGCCCGCCAAGCGGCCCGCGCAGTTCTACTTCATCGCCCACTGCCGCGACCTCGTGGAAGAAGGGCGAGACCTCGCCATCGTCGAGTTTTTCGATCGCCAGTTCAATTACGCCATGCGTTTCGGGCGCGGAGGCGATGGAATAGGAGCGGCGCGCCTGATAGCCGTCCGGCGCCGTTAGCCTGACGTCGACATGCTGCCCTGCGCGATAGGCGAAGGGCCGAGACGGCTGGAAAAAGAAGCTGGTGACACGCGGCGTGCGCTTTTCGATGCGGACGATGCTGGCTGTTTGCCAGGGCGACTGCACTGCTGCCGCATCGCTCATGGATCGTCCGTGTAGCGCTGCTCGCGCCATGGGTCGCCATAGATGTGGTAGCCGCGCAATTCCCAGAAACCGGGCTCGTCGCGCGTGGTGAATTGCAGGCCGTTCAACCATTTGGCCGATTTCCAGAAATAAAGATGCGGCACCAGCAGCCTTGCCGGGCCGCCATGGTCCGGTGTGATCGGCTTGCCTTCGTAGAGCAGCGCCACCATGGCCTTGCCGGCGGTGAGATCCGTGACCGGCACGTTGGTGGTGTAGCCGTCGAACGCGTGCGCCAACGTGAAGCCGGTCGGCGGCTCGACCCCCGCATCGGCAAGGATATCGTCGACCAGCACACCCTGCCACGGCGTGTCGAATTTGGTCCATGCTGTCACGCAATGGATATCGCGTGTCATTTTGGTCATCGGCAGCGCGTTGAACTCGGTCCAGTTCCATTTCTTGATCGGGCGTGGCCCGTGTTTCAGCGTGAAAGACCAATCCTCGGTACGCACGCGCGGCGTCGGACCGGCCGACAGCACCGGGAAACCCTGTTCTAGATACTGGCCTGGCGGGATGCGGGCATCGCCATCGGTTGGCGGGCGCCGTCCTGAAGAGAAACCTCGGGTGACCATAGCGGCAATCCCCATGCGATCAGGCCACTATCGGCCTGACGCAATGTTCTCGAAGATGTCGTGACGGGCAACCTAAATCTTGACGGGCGGAGACCGGCGGGACCGTCACCGATGGACCTGCCGCTCCGCGTGCACGTCAACGCCATTTCTCAGCCATTGGCGAAAGGCACCGCGATGTACATTTGAGCGTCGCCACGCTCGACCAGCAACAGCACCGATTTCCTGCCGGACTTGCCGGCCAAGGCGATCGCCTGGGTTACCTGCCTGGCATTCTTGACCGGCACCTGATTGACGGCAACGATGATGTCGCCGGCCTGTATTCCGGAAGCGGCGGCCGCTTTGTCGGGGTTGACGCTGGCAACCACCGCGCCGTGCTGCTTGCCGGCAAGGTTCATCTGCTGGCGAATGTCGGGTGTTATATCCATCAAGCCGAGCCCTATCGCCGGAGCGCGCCCGGCGCTCGGCGCGTCGGACCCGTCGTCCAGCGACGCGGTCCTCGCATCGGCGCTGTTTTGGCCGACATCGACGGAAATCCGAATCGGCTTGCCTTTGCGCCAGACATCGACCGTTTCCCGGGCGCCCGGCGCGACATCTGCGACCGCCCGCGACAGGTCCTTGGGATCCTTCACGTCCTGCCCGGCAAAGCTGGTGATGACGTCACCCGTCTCGATGCCGGCCTTGGCCGCCGGCGAACCGTCGTTGACCTCTGAAACCAGCGCACCGCCGGAATGGTCGAGCCCGATGGCGCTCGCGACATCCGGCGTCACCTCCTGGATCTGAACGCCGATATAGCCGTACTGGATGGAGCCGCCCTTCATCAGCTTGGCGACCACCTTCTGGGCCTGGCCCGACGGAATGGCAAAACCGACGCCGACGCTGCCGCCATTGGGTGAATAGATCGCCGTGTTGATGCCGACGACATTGCCGGCGACATCCACCAGCGGGCCGCCGGAATTGCCGTGGTTGATCGGCGCGTCGATCTGGATGAAATCGTCGAAAGGCCCACTATGCAGGTCACGGCCGCGCGCCGAGACGATGCCTGCCGTGACGGTGGTGCCGATGCCGAACGGGTTGCCGAAGGCCAGCACCTGGTCGCCTGGCATGAGCTTGTCGGAATCGCCCCATTTAACTGTCGGCAGGGGTTTGTCCGACTTGATCTTGAGTACGGCGAGATCGTTCTTGGCATCGCGGCCGACAAGCTTGGCCGGAAGTTCGGTGCCGTCGTCGAGCGTAACCTTGATCGAAGAGGCGCCATCGATGACGTGATTGTTGGTGACGATGGTACCATCCGCGCCGACGATGAAGCCGGAACCCAGCGCCTCGGCGCGCTGCGGTTGCTGTTGTGGCGGCGTCTTGGGCGTCGGCATGCCCTGGTCACCGAAGAACTGGCGGAAATAGTCATCGAAAGGCGAGCCGCCGTCGAAAGGAGAGGCACCGCTCATCGTTTCAGGCTGTGCCTTCATGACGGTGGTGACCGTCACCACCGCCGGCTTGTCGGCGGCAACGATGGGTGCGAACGAGCCATTGGGCGCGGTGATGCCGGCGACAGGCGTCTGGGTCGTCGGAATAGTGTTGCCCTCGCCTTGGGCGAAAGACATGACGAAGGGGGATATGATCAGCGCAGCGCCCAGCAAGGCCGCGACGCGATGCCTACGAAGGATATCTGACATGGTCGTTTGTCCGGGCGAGAGTTGATCCAGCGCCGTGGCCTCTCCCGTGCGGGGAAAATCGGTCATCGGCGTGTCGAGGTCGCAATTGCCCGTCTCGCCTACATGGCAGTCAACCGGATCGACGGCCTTGCATCTAGGGCGCGGATTCGCCCGATTTAGGGTTTTAGGGCGACTTTACGAAGATTTAATATCCGCACGGCGGCAGCGTCGCAAAGTCGTCGGGCCCCGCCTTGCTGCCTCGCTGGAGCCTCAGCCACCGGCGGTTCGCTCGAGATAGGCCGTGGCAATCTCGCGCATGCGCTTGCCGTCGAAGCTCGGTCCGTGTCCTCCGTGACCGATGCGGATCGGCAAGTCGAGCAGGCGCTGCATCGTGCTGACATAGGCGGCTCGGTCGGAATCCGGCAGGTCGTCGATCAGCATGGCGTCGTAGATGGCATCGCCGCTGAAGAACAGGCCGTCGACCTCGTCGAACAGCGCGATCGAGTCGGGCGAATGGCCAGGCAGATGCAGCACACGGAATTGCCGGTCCCCGAGATCGACGATGTCGCCCTCGTCCAGGGTCCGCGTCAACGGCGCACGCGGGATCTTGTAGTCGGCCGCCTTCCAGCCCGGCGCCGGCGGTTTCGAAACGGCGCCCTCGAGATCGCGGAACATGTAAGCGTAGGTCGCCGCCTCATCCATGCTCTCGAACTGTTCCGCGCTGTACCTTGGCCCTGCTCGCCATGGGAATTCGTGCAGCGAGCCGACATGATCGAGATGGATGTGGGTGGCGACGACCAGCAGCGGCTTGCCCTGCGGCGTCTGGATCTGCGGCGCCAGCGGACGGATGCCCATGCCGGTGTCGACCAAAAGATCGGCGTCGCGGCCGCGCAGGTGCCAGATGTTGGCGCGCAGGTACTCATGCACGAACGGTTCGGTCAGCATCGTCATCTTGTCGTCGACGATGCTCCTGCTGAACCACTCCGGCATCAGCTGTGAGCCAGGCATCAGCTGTGACCCGGCATCAGACGAAGGGCTTCCCAACCTTGTACTTTTCCGGCACCAGCCGCTTGAGATAGGCCATGCCGGCATCGGACAGCTGATTGACATCGGGCTTCATGAAATTATCCGGCATGTGGCGGGTCTTGCCGGCGACGTTCTTCAGCGGCACCTTCTTCAGCACCGTTCTGGTGCCGTCATATTGCAGCGCCACCGAGCCGCCGCCCTGTTCAGCGACAGTGACGGCGAAAGCGCCGGCATCGAAGGCCTCCTGCGCGTCGACCGCGCTGATGGCGCCGATATAGCCGCGCGGCATGTAGCCGAGCGCATCGACGCGGGCGCGCTTGCCGGGCAGGCCTTCGGCCAGTGCGCGCTCAAGTGCGGCCGGCAGATCGCTGCCCGACAGCTTGACGTTGCCATGCGCATCTCGCTCGAGCTTGTCCGGCGGCACCAGGCTTTCGACCAGCGCCTTGCCGTCGGCGGTGCTGACGCCTTCCGAGACAGCGACGATACAGCGTTTGTGGCGGTCGAGCGTGGCGCGCACGTCGTCGATGAAGCCGGCGGCCGAGAACGGGCGTTCGGGCACATAGACCAGGTGCGGGCCGCCGTCGGGGTCGAGCTGCCATGCTGCTGCGGCGGCGGTCAGGAAGCCGGCATGCCGGCCCATGACGATGCCGACATAGATACCGGGCAGCGCTCGGAAATCGAGATCGACGGACAGGAAGGCGCCGGCGACGAACTCGGCCGCCGAAATGAATCCCGGCGTGTGGTCGTTTTCCTCGAGATCATTGTCGATGGTTTTTGGCGCATGGACGAAGGCGATCTTGCCGCCGGCGGCATCGGTCAGGATCTGCTGCGTACCCGACGTGTCGTTGCCGCCGATATAGACGAAGGCGTCGGCGCCGGCCTTCTTCAGGCCGTCGAGGATGACATCGCAATAGGCGGCGTCGGGCTTGTCGCGGGTCGAGCCGAGGGCGGCGCTCGGCGTGCCGGCAATCAGCCGCAGCCGGTCCTCGGGGATGGCGGAAAGGTCGACATAATTGCCGTCACGGATGCCGCGCACACCATGGATGGAGCCCAGCACCTTGGCACCGGGATGCCGCTTGCGGATCTCCAGCGTCGCTCCGACAACCGTCTGGTTGATGACAGCGGTTGGGCCGCCGCCCTGCGCGATGACAAACGTTCCAGCCATGCTTGATTTCTCCCGGCGCGATGGTTTTCAAGGCACCTTGGCCTGTCTTGCCGCATCGCGCAACGGGAGTTTCGAGCGGCGCCAACACGCCGCATAAGCGTCAGACGACGACGACCGGATTTTTCTTGGAGACGCGGCTGTAGAGGTCGATGATGTCCTGGTTGATCAGGCGCACGCAGCCCGACGACATCGCCTGGCCGATGCTCCACCATTCGGGCGAGCCGTGGATGCGATAGCCGGTGTCCTTGCCGTCCTGGTAGATGTAGAGGGCACGCGCGCCGAGCGGATTGGTGAGGCCGCCGGGCTGTCCGGCCTGCCATTTCACCAGTTCAGGCTTGCGGGCAATCATCTCCGGCGGCGGCGTCCAGGTCGGCCATTCCCTGCCGTACTGGATGTTGGCGCGGCCGGACCAGCGGAAACCATCCTTGCCGATGCCGACGCCGTAGCGAATAGCGTCGCCACCCGGCTGGACGAGATAGAGCATGCGCTCCTTGAGATGGACGACGATGGTGCCGGGGGCCTCGCCTGTCGTGTCGACGACGATCTGGCGGCGGAATTCCGGCTTGACCTTCAGATATGGCACTTCCGGCACGTTGAAGCCGCCGTCGGTCAGCCCGGCATACATGACGCCGGGGCTGGTGATGTTCTTGTCGACGCTGATGCTTGGCCGGATCGGCCGCACGGAACCCGTGGTGACGTCGTCGAGCTCGAGCGCCGGCAACACCCCGCCCGAGGTCGAACAACCGGCGGCGCTCAGCAGCGCGAGCGCCCCTGCCCCGGACAGGATGGCACGGCGGGAAAGATGATGATCGGTTTCGATTGCGTCGCCATTTCGCGGCGGCGTCAGACCTTCCGGCAACTCACGCATATACCCAGACCCTACGCTGTCGGCGGGAAGCACGGTCCGGCCGGATAGCGGGCATTTTCATCATTCATGGTTGATAAAGCGTGAAGACCTTGCACAGCCTGCATTTGCGCATGGCCTTGACGATGTTCGACCTTCTTGCCTGAGCTTGAACGAAGGCTGCTGCACAAAAAGACCTCGGCCGGGTCATATTCCCGGCGCCGGCGTTTCCTACTCCTCGAACCATCAGCGAGGGCCCTCCATGTGCAAGACCTTAAAAACCGACATCAAGCTTTTTGCCGCTGCCATTGTCGCGGCGGCAACCGTTCTCGGTGCCAATGTCAGCCTGGCCGATATCGTGAGCACGCTGAGCGGCGCGAACTGACACCGATCCGCCGCTGGCGCAGTCAGGTCAATCGCCTCTTTACATTCTCCCGGGCCTAAGGATTTATCCTCTTCTTTAAGCTCAAAGGAGACGAGCATGTCCTTCGAAAACTGGGCCGCCTTCGGCGCTGCATCGACGATCCTTCTCATCATTCCGGGACCGACCATCCTTCTCGTCGTGTCCTACGCGCTGGGCCAGGGCTGGCGTACCGCCTTGCCGATGGCCGTCGGCGTGGCGCTGGGCGACTTCACTGCGATGACCTTGTCGATGCTGGGCATCGGCGCGCTGCTGGCGGCTTCGGCGACCGTCTTCACCATCCTGAAGCTGATCGGCGCCGGCTATCTGATCTATCTCGGCGTGAAACTGTTTCGCGCCGGCGGCGCGCTGAAGGCCGAACCGCGCACCGACGCGGTCTCCTCGGCCAAGATGATGGCGCATGCCTGGCTGGTCACCGCGCTCAACCCGAAAAGCATCACCTTCTTCGTCGCCTTCCTGCCGCAGTTCCTCGACCGGCACGCCGATTTCTGGACGCAGATGCTGATCTTCGAGACGACCTTCCTGGCGCTCGCCTTCGCCAACGCTTTCGGCTATGCGCTGATCGCCTCACGCGCACGCAACGTGGTGCGCAATCCCAAGGCGATCCGCATCTTCAACCGCACCGGCGGCACGCTGCTGGTCGGCGCCGGCATCGCCACCGTGGCGATGCGTTCCAGCAATTAGGCTCTCTGTCTGACCATGACCCCGAAACTGTTTTTCGGGGTCGTGACCGGCCTTACCATTTGACGCTGAACCCCAGATTGCCTTCGAGGATCCGACGCTCGTCGCCGCCGAGATTGGTGGTGTAGTCGCCGGTGGCGAAGATGTTGACCTTGTCCGTCACCTTGGCGATCACACCGCCACCGAATTCGAACGAGGTCGATCTGCCCTCGGTGGAGATATCGGTGGTGTCGAAATTGACCTGGCTCGTGCCGCCGAAATCGTGCCAGATGTTGGCCTTGAGGTACGGCTGCAGCGCCATGCCATTGATCGTTGTTTCGCCTTGCAGCCGTGCGCCGAGCCGGCCGGTCACGCTGCCGTCCGTATCAAAGGAAACCGAAGCAAAGCGGTCCAACGCATCGTCGAGCGACAGTTGCTGCCAGACCAGTTGCGCCTGCGGTTCAAGCGTCCAGCCTTGCCCCAGCGCGATGGGATAGCCGCCTTCCAGCGAAGCGGTGATGCCGGTCCCGCCGACATCGATGCCGATGTCGCGCGACGATGTTGGGTTTCCACCGAAGAAGGTAGCCATGAGGACGCCGTCCAGGTACCAGCCACCCTGGCCGATCCGGGTCCAGTAGCCGCCGACGCTGGTGCCGTTGATATCCATGCTGCCGACGGACAGATCGTTCCAGCCCAGCGCCTGGCCGCGCACGTCGCCATTCATGCTGGCATAGGCGACGACCAGGCCGGCGCGATCGGTCTGGCCCGACGCGGTTTCGCGGCCGAACAGATCGAAGCCCGCCTGAAGGCCGAACAGGGTGCCGTCGAAGGACGGCGATACCGTTCCTGAATATGCCATCTTGCTGTCCTGACCGAAGATGCGGCCCCAGACCGGCGACAACTCGGTGTTCGACAACAGGCTCTGCTCGCCGCGCCGTTCGTGGAAGGTGCCGAGCGTCGTCATCGCCAGATGTTCGGCGACCGGCGGCAAGGCCGAATAGACCGGAACCTCGATGCGATAGAGCAGGATCTCCTCGCCCGCCGCTGGTGTCGGTAGGTCGGGCACCTCCGTTGGCACCACCGGCGGCGGCGGGGGCGGATCTGCCACTGGTGCCGGCGGTGGTGCCGGTGGTGTCGCGGGCGGCGGATCGGTCGGCACGACCGGCGGCGCCGGATCAACCGGATCGGGGTCGCCGGGGGTGGACTCCGGCGGCGGCGGCGGCGCAGGGTCGATGGGCGGCGGCGGCGGCGGTTCGGCCGCCGGCGGCTCAGGTTCCGGCGGCGGAGCAGGTTCCAGCACCGGCGGGGCTGCGGCCGGCGGGGCCGGCGTGTTCAGCGTCGAGCGCAGGTACCAGTTCTCCTCGCTGCCGGCGCTGACGCCGCCCTTGAACAGGTAATATTCGAAGGCACCGGCGGCGACCGGGGCGTCGAGCGCAAATGTCGTGGCGCCCGAGGTGGCCCCGTTGATTGCCTGGACGACCATGATGCCGTCCTGCGTGGTCGCAGCCCCCGCGCCGCCGAGATTGACCACGGAGATGCCGGTCGAACCGGAAGCCGTTCCGCTCGACAGGACCAACTTGTCGGATGCGGAGGAATCGTCACCGAGCTCGGTCTGGATAAGCAGCAGGCCACCCAGGCCGACATAATTGCCCGAAATCGTCAGGCTGTCGGTGGCGCCGGTGCCGCCATTGGTCAGGTCGATGCGTCCGGCATTGGTGACCTGCGCCAACTGGCCTGCCGTAAAGGCCTGGATCGCTGCGTTGAAACCACCGCCATAGAGCGTGCTTGCGGCATCGACACTGAGCGAACCCGTGCCGGTGCCGGTGTCGCCGAGCACCAGATTGCCGTCGAGCGTCAGCTCGGTGTCATTGGTGGCGTCGATGCTCTCCCAGTTCTGAAGCCGGCTGACCCCATCCAGTTTGACGTTGTCCAGGGTCAGCGCATCGGTGCCGGCACCACCTGATATGGCGTCCGTGGCACCGAGATTGGCGTTGGTGAGGTTGCTGAGCTTGGCGGTGTCGTTATCGCCGCCGAGATCGACGGAACCATAGATGATGCCGCCACCGTTCCAGACGAAACTGTCGGCGCCAAAGCTCATCAGTATATCGCCACCGACCGTACCGCCGGTGACCGTGACGCTGTCGTTGCCGCCGCTGACGCTGATGTTGCCGCCGATGGTGCCGCCCGACAGGATGATCGTGTCCTTGTCGAAGCCGGTGACGAGGTTGCGGTCGATGGTGCCGCCGGACATGTTGAAGTAATTCTGATCGAGCTTCATGTTGACGCGGCCGATACGGCCACCGGTCATCACGGCACGGTCGCCGTCGTCGAAGAAATCGACGATGCGCCCGCCGGTCATGGTGAAGGTGTCCAGGCCGTCGCCCTGGTTGAGCGAACCGATCTGGCCGCCGCTCATGTTGAAGTCGTCGATGCCGGCGCCCTGCTGGACATTGCCGGCGACGGTACCCGCGCCGATGGTGAAAAAATCGGTGCCGCCGCCCTGATCGACGGTGCCGGTGATGGCGCCTGACTGCATATCGATGCGGTCCGTGCCGACACCAAAGGTGACATTGCCTGATATCTGCCCGGTGCCCCCGGCGGGAAAATTGAGCGTGTTGTCGCCATCGGGATCGGCGAGGCTGCCGCCTGAATCGCCGCTGTCGCAGGTGTAAACGGTGTTTCCGGCGGATGGACCCAGCACGCATGCGGCAAACGCGGCGGAGTTGGGCAGCAACGCAAAAGCCGTAGTTGAGAGGATGCTAATAAGCCACGGGTGTAGCGGATGCGGCTTTCGCCGTAGCGAAGCAACTGCCACCTGCACATCCTCAGAATGACTGTTCGGAAGTGAGTTCTTCATATGCCGCATCGCGTCCCCTCTCGATTCGCGATTTCCAGCCCCCGCCAGTCGCCGTAATGAAGACACAATTCATTCGATTTTACAAAGCCTAATCTGCCCCGCATGGTTGCTAAACTGCAAAGA
This sequence comes from Mesorhizobium sp. M0011, assembly GCF_040324155.1. NCBI lineage: Bacteria > Pseudomonadati > Pseudomonadota > Alphaproteobacteria > Hyphomicrobiales > Phyllobacteriaceae > Mesorhizobium > Mesorhizobium sp. M0011. The sequence continues at coordinate 33,677 of NZ_JAMYVQ010000022.1, forward strand.
CTACTCAAATGACCTGGCGTAGCGCGCGGTTGGCGTTGCCGTGGCCCATGCTTTAGGATCGGTTTGGGCCGAAGGATCGAGGCCTGTCACGGGTCGATAAAAGGACATCGCATGGCAACCAGGGACGCATTCGGCCTGGCACTTTCGGGCGCCACGGAGGCGGGATTCACCCCCTACAGCCAGGCAGTGCATGAACTGCAGTGCTTCATCGGCGATCCCGTAGCCTCCGTCGACCGCGCCATCGCGGAAGATCCCGGCTTCGTCATGGCGCGCATGTCTTTCAAGGGTTATCTGTTCGGCCTCGCCACCGAGCGGGAGGCGACGGCCGTGGCCAAGGCCTGCCATGAGGCCGCACTGCCGCTTGCCGCGACCACGCGCGAGCGGGCGCATGTCTCGGCCCTCGGGCATCTCGCCAGCGGACGATGGCATCAAGCCAGCCGCATTCTCGAGGACATCACCATCGAGACCCCCCGCGACGGGCTGGCGCTGCAGGTCGGCCACCAGATCGATTTCTTCACCGGCAATGCACGCATGCTGCGCGACCGCATCGCACGGGCCCTGCCGTCATGGCAAAGCTGCATGCCCGGCTACCACGCCATGCTCGGCATGCAGGCCTTCGGGCTGGAGGAAATGGGTGATTATGTCAGGGCCGAGCAGCTTGGCCGCGCGGCAGTCGACATGGAGCCGCGGGACGGCTGGGCACAGCACGCCGTCGCCCACGTCATGGAAATGCAGAGCCGGCAAAGAGATGGCATCGCCTGGATGCAGGCCGACCCGGAAGCGTGGACAAGGGAGAGCTTCCTGCAGGTCCACAATTGGTGGCACCTGGCGCTGTTCCACTATGATCTCGGCGAGACCGACGCGGTGCTGGCCCTCTATGACGGCCCTATCTACAGCGTGCAATCGACGATGGCGCTCAACATGGTCGATGCCTCGGCAGTCTTGTGGCGGCTCGCCCTCGGCGGCGTCAATGTCGGCGACCGCTGGGCGGCGCTCGCCGCCAATTGGCACAAGGCCGGCGCCGGCAATTATGCCTTCAACGATGCCCACGCGATGATGGCCTTTGTCGGTGCAGGGTTCGATGCGCCGGCCCTCGCTTTGCTCGAGGCGCAGCGCGAGGCCATGCGTGGCAGCGACGACAATGCGGCTTTCACGCGGGATGTCGGCCATCCGCTGACGCTCGCCATCAAGGCATTCGGCGAGGGCAGCTACACCGAGGCCGTGCGCCTGATCCGGCCGATCCGCTCGATCGCTCATCGTTTCGGCGGCAGCCACGCCCAACGCGATGTTATCGACCTGACGCTGATCGAGGCAGCGTTGCGCGCCGGTGAGGGTGCGCTGGCCAGGGCGCTCACGGCGGAGCGTTCGATGGCGCGGCCCGACAGTCCGCTGTCAGCGCTGTTTGTGCGACGCGCCGCCGATTTGTCGGAGAATTGACCCGAAGCGGATCTTGTTTTAAAAATTGGCCAAGCCAGATTTTTTCGAGACCCGAAAAAATTAACTGGCGTGGGAGGAAGACATGTATCTGGGCCTCGATCTCGGGACGTCGGGCGTCAAGGCGCTGCTGATCGATGCCGGGCAAACCGTCATCGGTTCCGGCCACGGTTCGCTTGATGTTTCACGACCGCATCCCGGCTGGTCGGAACAGAATCCCGAGCACTGGGTCCGGGCCTGCGAAGACGCAATCGCCGAGCTCAAATCGTCCCATCCGCATGAACTCGCGGCAGTCAAGGGCATTGGCCTGTCCGGGCAGATGCATGGCGCCACGCTGCTCGACGCCGCCGACAAGGTGCTGCGTCCCTGCATCCTGTGGAACGACACGCGCAGCCATGCCGAGGCGGCCGTGCTCGACGCCGATCCGCGCTTCCGCGCCCTGACCGGCAACATCGTCTTTCCCGGTTTCACCGCGCCGAAACTTGCCTGGGTGAAGAACAACGAACCCGCTGTCTTCGCCAAGGTCGCAAAAGTGCTGCTGCCCAAGGATTTCCTGCGGCTCTGGCTGAGCGGCGAACACATTTCGGAAATGTCGGATTCTGCCGGCACGTCCTGGCTCGATGTCGGCAAGCGGCGCTGGAGTGCGGACCTGCTCGCGGCGACATCGCTCGACCAGAGGCAGATGCCGTCGCTGGTTGAGGGTACGCACAAGGCAGGCGCACTGCGCAGCGAATTGGCATCGAAATGGGGCGTCCAGGCCGGCATTCCGATCGCCGGCGGCGCCGGCGACAATGCGGCCTCGGCATGCGGCATGGGCACGGTCGGCGCCGGCCACGCTTTCGTCTCGCTCGGCACATCGGGCGTGCTGTTTGCCGCCAACGCTTCCTACCTGCCCAACCCGGCTAGCGCGGTCCACACCTTCTGCCACGCCCTGCCGAACACCTGGCATCAGATGGGGGTCATCCTGTCGGCGACGGATTCGCTCAACTGGCTGTCCGAAATCACCGGGAAGAGTGCCGGCGAATTGACCGCAGAGCTCGGCGACACATTGAAGGCGCCCAGCGGCATGTCCTTCCTGCCTTATCTCTCGGGTGAGCGCACACCCTACAATGATGCCGCCATTCGCGGCGCGTTCACCGGGCTGGCGCATGAATCGAGCCGTGCCGTGCTGACCCAGGCCGTGCTGGAGGGTGTGGCCTTTGCCTTCCGCGACAGCCTCGAAGCCCTGGCCACGGCCGGCACGACCTTGACGCGGGTGACGGCGATCGGCGGCGGCTCGCGCTCGCACTACTGGTTGAAGGCGATTGCCACCGCGCTTCAACTGCCTGTCGACATTCCCGCCGACGGCGATTTCGGCGCCGCCTTTGGTGCCGCACGGCTCGGTCTGATTGCTGCGACGGGTGCCGATCCGCTGGCTGTGTGCACGGCGCCCAGGACGGATGCTACCGTTGAACCGGACGCTGCGCTCGCTGGGGCGTATGCGGATGCATATCAGCGCTACCGGTCGCTGTACCCGGCAATTAAGAGCGTGACCGCGTGAGTGAGCGCGAGGCACCCCCCTCTGCCCTGCCGGGCATCTCCCCCGCAGGGGGGGAGATTAGCAGCGTTGGCGGGTATGCCAGTCCTGCAAGGTGGGTGATTGGCGAAGGCGCGGATGCCAACCAATCTCCCCCCTTGCGGGGGAGAAGGCCGGTAGGCCAGAGGGGGGCGCTTCACGCCCGCCTCCCCCAGAAGTCCTCACTGCGCCGGCACCTTGTCGAGAAAGCCGGTGACGCTCTTCAGGCGGCCGTTCTCGATGATTCCGATGTCGGTACCTTCGATCACCGAAGGCGTCCCCTCAGGTCCGAGATTCCACGAGAAGCGGATCTTGTCGGCAAAACCGTCCGGCGTGCCCTTCAGCGAGAACCGGAAGCCGGCAAAGCGCTGCTGCACGCCGTCGATCAGAGCCGCGACGCCTTCATGGCCGTCGCCCTGCATGAGCGGATCACGATAGCTGACGTCTTCCGTGAAGGTCGCCTTGAGCAATTCGGCCCGGCGGCCGGCATCGCTTTCGTTCCAGGCGGTGATGTAGTTTTCAGCGATCTTGGTGAGGTCGGTCATGGTCTGTCTCCTTCATTTGACGGTTTTGACATGACCCTTTTCGACCAGCGCTGGCCTGAAACCAATTACGCCTGAGGTAATGGCGGCAGAACTTTGTGAGAGGACAGAAATCATGAGCAGCGGATTTTTCGGCGACATCAAGAAAATCAAATATGAAGGGCCGGATTCGACCAATCCGCTGGCCTATAGGTTCTACAATCCCGACGAGGTCGTCGCCGGCAAACGGCTGGAAGACCATCTGCGCTTCGCCGTCGCCTACTGGCACTCCTTTGCCTGGCCGGGCGGCGATCCGTTCGGCGGCCAGACCTTCGACCGGCCGTGGTTTCCCAAGGCAGGCGGCACCGACACGATGGAGCTGGCAAAACTGAAAGCAGACGTCGCCTTCGAGATGTTCTCGCTGCTCGGCGCGCCCTATTTCTGCTTCCATGACGCCGATGTGCGGCCGGAGGGCAAGGATTTTTCCGAAAGTGCCGCGCGCCTCGACGAGATCGCCGATTACTTCGCGGGGAAGATGAAGCAGACCGGCGTCAAGCTGCTTTGGGGCACCGCCAATCTGTTCTCCAATCGCCGCTTCATGTCGGGTGCGGCCACCAATCCCGATCCGGATGTCTTTGCCTACGCGGCGGCGACGGTAAAAAGCTGCATCGACGTCACCAAGCGGCTGAAGGGCGAAAACTACGTGCTGTGGGGCGGGCGCGAAGGCTATGAGACGCTGCTCAACACCGACCTCGCGCGCGAGCAGGAACAGGCCGGCCGGTTCCTCAGCATGGTCGTCGACTACAAGCACAAGATCGGTTTCAAGGGCACGATCCTGATCGAGCCGAAGCCGCAGGAGCCGACCAAGCATCAGTACGATTACGATGTCGCCACGGTCTACGGCTTCCTCAAGCGCTTCGGGCTGGAGAAGGAGGTCAAGGTCAATATCGAGCAGGGCCACGCCATCCTGGCCGGCCATTCCTTCGAGCACGAACTGGCTCTGGCCAACGCGCTCGGCATTTTCGGTTCGATCGATATGAACCGCAACGACTACCAGTCGGGCTGGGACACCGACCAGTTCCCCAACAACGTGCCGGAAATGGCGCTGGCCTACTACCACGTCTTGCAGGCCGGCGGGTTCAAGACCGGCGGCACCAATTTCGACGCCAAGCTGCGCCGCCAATCGCTCGATCCGCAGGACCTGCTGATCGGCCATATCGGCGGCATGGATTCTTGCGCACGCGGCCTGAAAGCCGCGGCCCGCATGGTCGAGGACAAGGCGCTGTCAGCGCCGCTGGCCGAACGTTATGCCGGCTGGAACACGGCCGAGGGCAAGGCGATGCTCGCCGGCAAGCGTACGCTTGAGGATATCGCCGAGCGTGTCGTCAAGAAGAAGATCGAGCCGCAGCCGAGGTCCGGCCGCCAGGAACTGCTGGAAAATATCGTCAACCGCTACGTGTAAGGCGAGCGCCGCTCCATCTCTGGGCCGACATCCGGCACCACTGGCTGAAAGCCGCCGCCATCGCCATCTGCTAGTCAGCCCACTTCGCGAGAGGCTGCCGAGGATCGCACACATCTTCGGCAGCCTGCGTGAGACCAGGACGCCACGCCCGCCGCCGAAAGAAGGCCCGCGCGGCAGCCTTTATTTTTATGCATGTCGCCATCCCAAAATCGCTGTGCGCTTTTGGGCGACATGCATTGGCGGGAGACGGAAAATGGCAGGGGATCGAATCATCGTGCGCCCGGCGCAGGCGAGCGATATTCCGGCGTTGAAGCAGGTGCTGCAGGAAACGTTCGAAGGCACATGGCTGCCGAACATCACCGAAGCAGCGGCGCGGCGCTATGTCGAGACGGATATTGGCGGGCGCTATGTCGACCAGAACTGGCCTGAATTCGCCGTTGCCGAGATCGATGGCGAGGTCGCCGGCCTGATCCATTGGCGCGCGGGTTTCATCGAGGCCCTGCACGTGATGGCGTCCCGTCAAGGCCAAGGTGTCGGCCGCAAGCTGCTTTCCCATGCCGAACAGGCGATCGGCGCCGCCGGATTGGCGCAGGCGCGGCTGGAAACCGACACGTTCAACCTGCCCGCACAAGCACTCTACAAGGCGGTCGGCTATGTCGAGAAAAATCGCTATCCCGATGACGAATGGGACAGTGGCTTCACCACGGTGCTGTTCGAAAAGCGACTGTAGATTTCTCCTTGACCTGACCTGCCAAGGCGCAGGAACAGCTTTGCGCATGGCCCGGTCCCGCGACACGGTTTTGCCCTTCGACGCCCTTCAATGACCTCGCTCTTGCCTTCAAACTGCCGTCACGAATCTCGTATAAGAGTGGCTCGTGGCGGGAGAGGAAGAAGGAGGCGAACCGATATGCAGAACGAACGTGAAATCGACGCCCTGCTCTCACTTGGCGAGGCTGGATCGATCATCGACCGGCTGATGGCGATGCCGAGGAAAACGGACGACGCCAAGATTTCGAATGAATGGGATCGCGCCGTTGCCAGCCGCTTCGAGACCCGTCTGGCCAGACAGATGCGCTCGCAAATCGACGGCGACCGCCAGAACGCAGCCTGATCGTCCGTTGAAACCTACCCCCTCCGCAATCTGACCGGCGCTTCGCCGAAAGTCCTCGAAAACGCTCTCGAAAATGCGGCGGCGGACGAGAACCCGGTCCGCCCGGCAATATCGGCCATGGCAACCCTCGTATCGACCACCAGCCGGCGCGCGGCGCCGAGGCGCAGCCTGAGGTAATAGGCGCCCGGCGTCTCGCCGATCGATTTGCGAAAGATGCTTTCCAGCGTCCGTGCCGTCACCCCGGCACGCTTTGCCACCGCCTCTATGGTCAGAGGCTGGTCGACATGCGCTTCCATCAGCCGGATGGCATGCGCCAGCCGCGGATCGTAGCCGTCGAGCCGGCCGAGCGAGACCAGCGGCTGTGCGTCGGTGGCGGCGCGAGCCTGGTCGTAGATGAAGACGCTGGCGACATCGAGCGCGACGGCCATGCCGAGCCGCGTGCGGATCAGATGCAGCATCAGGTCGAAGGTCGGCGACGCGCCGCCCGAGGTGAACACCGGCCCGTCGATGACATAGCGATCCGGGCGAACATCGACGCCGGGGAAGGCCGAGGAAAAGTCCTCCATGTCCTCCCAGTGGGTGGTGGCACTGCGCCCTTCCAGCAGGCCCGCGCGTGCCACCAGCCAGGTACCCGCCTCGACGCCGCCGCACGCGCGGGCCGTACGCGCCGCCCGCCGCAGGCCGGAAAGCAAGGCCGACGTCGCATAGTTCTGAGTGCCGAAGCCGGCGACGACGACAAGGACGTCGGTTGGCTCGCCCGCGTCGAAACGGCCACTGACCGCCACCGGCAGTCCGCAGGTGGTGACCGGAGCCTCGCCGGTCACCGAGACCAGCCGAAAATCGAACAGGGTCTCGCCGGAGATACGGTTGGCGGCGCGCAGCGGATCGACGGCCGAGGCCACGCACATGATCGACGAGCCCGAAAACACCAGCAGCGTCACCTTGAGCGGCAGACGCTCGGCGCGAAAGATCGTCGGTTTTTCGCTTTTTGTCATGGAAGCTTCGTAAAACGCAAAACAGTTTCCGGCAAGTCGGGCATTGTTGTGTTCTGTTTCTATCGGAGGAGAGTTCCATGCCGCTTGCGATGAACCGTGAGGTCTTCATTACCTGTGCCGTGACCGGGTCCGGCGGCTCGCAGGACCGCAGCCCGCATGTGCCGCGCTCGCCCAGGCAGATCGCCGATTCGGCTATCGATGCGGCCAAGGCGGGTGCGGCGATCGTGCACTGCCATGTGCGCGATCCCGAAACCGGCAAGCCGAGGCGCGATGTGCATCTCTACCGCGAAGTGACCGAGCGCATCCGCGCGGCGGAAGTCGACGTCATCCTGAACCTGACCGCCGGCATGGGCGGCGACATGGTGTTCGGATCGCCGGAAGCGCCGCTGCCGCTCAACGAAAAAGGCACCGACATGGGCGGCGCCACCAACCGCATGGAACATGTGCGCCAGTGCCTGCCGGAAATCTGCACGCTCGACTGCGGCACCATGAATTTCGCCGAAGCCGATTATGTCATGACCAACACGCCCGGCATGCTGCGCGCCATGGGCGGCATGATGACGGCGCTCGGCGTCAAGCCGGAGATCGAGGCCTTCGACACCGGCCATCTGTGGTTCGCCAAGCAGCTGGTCGAGGAAAAGGTGCTCAATCCGGATGCGCTGGTGCAGTTGTGCATGGGCGTGCCGTGGGGCGCGCCTGACGATCTCAACACCTTCATGGCCATGGTCAACAACGTGCCGTCGACCTGGAACTGGTCGGCCTTTGCCATCGGCCGCAACCAGATGGCCTATGCCGCGGCGGCGGTGCTGGCCGGTGGCAATGTCCGGGTAGGTCTCGAAGACAATCTGTGGCTCGACAAGGGCGTGCTGGCGACCAATGCTCAGCTGGTCGAGCGTGCCGCCAGCATCGTCACCAATCTGGGCGCCAGGATTCTTGGGCCGGAAGAGGTGCGGCAAAAGCTCAACCTCACCAAGCGGGCGCCGATCGCGGCATAACTTATTCATCGGGAGGGGCGGCATGACTACCGTAAAATTCACCGCGATGAAGGATGGCGACCGGGACGACTACGAGTTCCTGACCGCGCATGAGATCGACTATGCGGCAAGGACCGGCGAGCGGCTGCTCGATGCGCTGGTCCAGCTCGACGCGGGCCTGTCGGGCTACAAGATCACCCGGCTCGGCCATTCGCTGCAGGCGGCGACGCGTGCCTGGCGCGACGGCGCCGACACCGACTGGATCGCCTGCGCGCTGCTGCACGACATCGGCGACATTTACGCGCCATACAATCACGACGAATATGCCGCTTCGATCCTGAAACCCTTCGTGCGCGAACAATGCACCTGGGTGGTGGAAAAGCATGGCGACTTCCAGCGGCTCTACTATGCCCATCATCTGGGCGGTAACCGCCATGCGCGCGACCGCTTTGCCGGCCACGCCTATTTCGACGATTGCGACCAGTTTTGCGAACGCTGGGACCAGTCGAGCTTCGACCCCGACTATGACACGCTGCCGATCGAATTGTTCCGGCCCTTCGTGCTCGAAGTCTTTGCCCGCAAGGCCTACGACCCGTCCGTGATCCGCGCCGGCGAACGCGTGCCGCTCATCGATCCCGCAACAGCCACGACAAGAGCCGGAGCTTCCGCATGAGCATCATCAACAAGGCAGCCGCCATCGGTGGCGGCGTCATCGGCGCCGGCTGGGTGGCGCGCCTGCTGCTCAACGGCATCGACGTGTCGATCTTCGATCCCGATCCCGAGGCATCGCGCAAGGTCGGCGAAGTGATGAAGGGCGCGCGGCGCGCCTACAAGCAGATGGTGCCCGGCGGCCTGCCCAAGGAGGGCAAGCTGACCTTCGCCAAGACCATCGCCGAGGCGGTCGCCGATGCCGACTTCATCCAGGAGAGCGTGCCGGAGCGGCTTGACCTCAAGCACCGCGTGCTGGCCGAGATCGATACCCATGCGCCGGCCAACGCCATTGTCGGCTCCTCGACCTCGGGCATCAAGCCGACCGACATGCAGGTGGCGATGAAGAAGCACCCGGAGCGGCTGGTCGTCGGGCATCCGTTCAACCCCGTTTACCTCTTGCCGCTGGTCGAGATCGTCGGCGGCGAACAGACCTTCCCAGAGGCGATCGAGGTCGCCAAGGAAATGTATGCCTCGATCGGCATGAAGCCGGTGGTGATCCGCAAGGAGATCGAGGCCTTCGTCGGCGACCGCCTGCTCGAAGCGGCATGGCGCGAGGCGCTGTGGCTGATCAAGGACGGCATCTGCACGGTCGAGGAACTCGACGACATCATGCGCTACGGCTTCGGCCTGCGCTGGGCGCAGATGGGCATGTTCCAGGTCTATCGCGTCGCCGGCGGCGAGGCCGGCATGCGCCACTTCATGGCGCAGTTCGGGCCCTGCCTGAAATGGCCATGGACCAAGCTGATGGATGTGCCGGAGTTCAACGACGAGTTGGTCGACCTGATCGCCACGCAGTCGGACGACCAGGCGCATGGCCTGTCGATCCGCGAACTGGAAAAGATCCGCGACGATAATCTGGTCGCCATCATGGACGCGCTGTCGAAGCAGAACAAAGGCAAGGGCTGGGGCGCCGGCGCCCTGCACAAGGACTATACTAGGCAGTTGGCCAAACTGGCGGCGAAGAAGCCCACGGCCTCCAAGGCGGCCGAGAAGGCCAAGGCGTTGAAGCCGGTGAAGAAAGCCGAAAAGCCGAAGAAAAAGACCGGCAAGAAGAAAGGCTGAGACCATGGATTTCGGGCTGTCGGAGGAACAGAGGCTCATCGTCGAGACGACGCGTGCGTTCGTCGAGAACGAGCTTTACCCGCATGAGCGCGAGGTCGAGCGCACCGGCGTGCTGCGCCGCGACCTGATCGAGGAGATCAAGGTCAAGGCAATCGAGGCCGGGCTCTATGCCGCCAACATGCCGGCCGATGTCGGCGGTGCAGGCCTCGACACCGTGACCTGGCTGCTTTACGAAAAGGAGCTCGGCCGCGCCAACTATGCACTGCACTGGACCTGCGTGGCGCGTCCCTCCAACATCCTCCTGGCCGGCACACCCGAGCAGCGCGAAAAGTATCTGTTCCCCTGCATCCGTGGCGAGAAATGGGACTGCCTGGCGATGACCGAGCCGGGCGCAGGCTCCGATTTGCGCGGCATGAAGGCGACCGCCGTGCAGGATGGCGACGACTGGGTGCTGAACGGCACCAAGCATTTTATCTCCCACGCCGACCTCGCCGACTTTGCCATCGTCTTCATGGCCTCAGGCGAAGAGGATTCGCCGCGCGGCAAACGCAAGAAGATCACCGCCTTCTTCGTCGACAAAGGGACGAAGGGCTTCACCGTCCGCGATGGCTACCGCAACGTCTCGCATCGCGGCTACACCAACGCCATCCTCGAATTCGACGATTGCCGGCTGCCCGCCGCCCAAGTGTTGGGCGAAGTCCACAAGGGTTTCGACGTCGCCAATTCCTGGCTTGGCGCCACCCGGCTGCAGGTCGGCGCCACCTGCCTCGGCCGCGCCGAGCGGGCGCTTGGCCATGCCGTCGAATATGCCGCGCAGCGCCAGCAATTCGGCCAGCAGATCGGCAAGTTCCAGGGCGTATCGTTCAAGCTTGCCGACATGGCGACCGAACTGAAGGCCGCCGACCTGATGGTGTTCGAAGCCGGCTGGAAGTACGATCAGGGCACAGTCACCGACCAGGACATGGCCATGGCCAAACTGAAGGCCACCGAAATGCTTGCATACGTTGCCGATGAAGCGATCCAGATCCATGGCGGCATGGGGCTGATGGACGATTTGCCGCTGGAGCGCATCTGGCGCGACGCCCGCGTCGAGCGCATCTGGGAGGGCACGTCGGAAATCCAGCGCCACATCATTTCACGGGCGCTGCTGCGTCCGTTTGGGGCATAACATATGCATAAACTTGAGCGTCTCCTGCGGCCGAAGTCGATTGCCGTATTCGGCGGTGCGCAGGCTGCAGCCGTCGTCGCGCAATCGATCAAGATGGGCTTTGCCGGCGAGATCTGGCCGGTGCATCCGACCAAGGACGAGGTCGCCGGCCGCAAGGCCTATCGCTCGGTCGCCGACCTGCCGGCCGCGCCGGACGCCGCCTTCGTCGGCGTCAACCGGCATTTGACCATAGAGGTGGTCAAGGCGCTGGCCGAACGCGGCGCCGGCGGCGCCGTCTGCTTTGCCGCCGGCTTCCTCGAAACCGAGGCCTATGACGACGACGGCGAGCGGCTGCAGGCCGAGCTGGTCGGGGCGGCCGGCTCGATGCCGATCATCGGGCCGAATTGCTACGGCCTGATCAATTATGCCGACGGCGCGCTTCTGTGGCCCGACCAGCATGGCGGGATAAGACTGGCCGAGGGCGGCAAGGGCGTCGCCATCATCACCCAGTCCTCCAACATCGCCATCAACATGACGATGCAAAGGCGCGGCCTGCCGATCGCCTTCCTGATGACCGCCGGCAACCAGGCGCAGACCGGCCTGTCCGAAATGGCGCTCGGCCTGATCGAGGACGAGCGGGTCACGTCGCTCGGCCTGCATATCGAGGCTTTCGATTCGGTAGCCGGCTTCGAGCGGCTGGCGGCACGGGCGCGCGAGCTGAAGAAGCCGATCATCGCCATGAAGGTCGGCCGTTCCGAACAGGCCAGGCAGGCGACTGTCTCGCATACCGCCTCGCTGGCCGGCTCGGACGCGGCCTCGGGTGCGTTCCTGCGGCGGCTCGGCATTGCGAGAGTCGATTCGATCCCCGCCTTCATCGAGGCGCTGAAGCTGCTGCACATCACCGGCCCGCTGCCAGGCTATAGGCTGTCGTCGATGAGCTGCTCCGGCGGCGAGGCCTCCGTCATGGCCGACAGCGCCGAAGGGCGCTGGGTCAATTTCCCTGTGCTGATCGACAGCCACCGCGCCCATGTCAAATCGACGCTCGGGCCGCTGGTCGCGGTCGCCAATCCCTTGGACTATCACACCTTCATCTGGAACAACGAGCCGGCGATGACCGCCACCTTCACCGCCATGGTGTCGGGCGGCTTCGACCTCAACATGCTGGTGCTCGATTTTCCGCGCCCCGACCGCTGCTCGGTCACCGACTGGTGGGCGACGCTGCGCGCCTTCGAATCGGCGCTGAAGACCAACAAGGCGCATGGCGCGATCGTCTCCTCGTTGCCGGAGAACCTGCCGGAGGAATACACGGCCGAGTTGATGGCGCGCGGCATGGTGCCGTTGTTCGGCATTTCGGAAGCCATGGATGCCGCCGGGGCGGCGGCCTTCATCGGCTGGGCTTGGGCTGAACCGCAGGCGCAGCCGATCGACACGTCCGCATCCGGTGCGCCTGGCGGCGACCACGTCACGCCCGATGAGGCCGAGGCGAAGTCACGGCTGATCAAGGCTGGCCTGCCGGTGCCGAAGGGCGAACGCGCCGCCAATGCGGTCGAGGCGGTGATCTCTTCCATGGCGCTCGGCTTCCCGGTGGCGTTGAAGGCGCTCGGCGTCACTCACAAATCCGAAGTTGGCGCTGTCAGGCTCAATCTCAGGGATGCCGAATCCGTCAGCACCGCAGCGCATGACCTGCTGCCGCTCGGCACCGGGCTCTATGTCGAGCGCATGGTGCGCGACGGTGTCGCCGAGCTCATCGTCGGCTTCACCCGCGATCCGATGTTCGGCGCGGTGATGACGCTCGGCACCGGCGGCGTGCTGGTCGAGCTGTTGCGCGACAGCGTTACGCTCATGCTGCCGGCGACCCGCGACGATATCGAGGCGGCGCTGCGCGGCCTGAAACTGTTCCCGCTGCTCGAGGGCTATCGCGGCCGGCCGAAAGCCGATGTCGCGGCTGCCATCGATGCCATTTCGGGCATTGCCGCCTTCGTGCAGCAGAATGCCGGTGAGATCGAGGAACTCGACATCAACCCGCTGATCGTCTGTGCAGAGGGCAAGGGCGCCTGGATCGCCGACGCGCTGCTGGTGCTGGGAGAGAACAAGAATGTCTGACGTCATTTCGACCCGCCGCGAGGGCACCATCCTCGAAGTCACCCTCGACCGGCCCAAGGCCAACGCCATCGACCTGAAGACCTCGCGGCTGATGGGCGAGACCTTCAAGGCATTCCGAGACGATCCGGAATTGCGCGTCGCCATCGTCAAGACCGCAGGCGACAAGTTCTTCTGCGCCGGCTGGGATTTGAAGGCCGCTGCAGGCGGCGATGCGGTCGACGGCGACTATGGCGTCGGCGGCTTTGCCGGGCTACAGGAATTGCGCGACCTCAACAAGCCGGTCATCGCTTGCGTCAACGGCATGGCGGTGGGCGGCGGCTTCGAACTGGCGCTTTCCTGCGACCTCATCTACGCCTCCGGCCATTCCTCCTTCGCGCTGCCCGAAATCCGCGCCGGCACGCTGGCCGATGCGGCAACGATCAAGCTGCCGAAGCGCATCCCCTACCATGTCGCCATGGACCTGCTGCTCACTGGCCGCTGGATGGATGTCGCTGAAGCGCATCGCTGGGGCCTGGTCAACGAAGTGCTGCCCAAGGAGAAGCTCGAGGAGCGCGTCTGGGAGATCGCCCGGCTGCTGGCCGGCGGCCCGCCGCTGGTGTTTGCCGCGATCAAGGAGACGGCGCGCGTGGCCGAGGCGCTGACCTTCCAGGATGCGATGAACAGGGTGACGCGGCGCCAGTTGGCGACGGTCGATGCGCTTTATGGTTCCGAGGACAATATGGAAGGTTTTCGCGCGTTTGCGGAAAAGCGCGATCCGGTGTGGAAGGGGAAGTAGTGGGAACGATGGCGTCCCGTCACACCCCCCTCTGCCCTGCCGGGCATCTCCCCCGCAAGGGGGGAGATTGGATGTCGTTTCTGCTTTCGCCAATCGTCAACGTTGCAAGAAGAGCGCCGCGATCGACGCTGTCGATCTCCCCCCTTGCGGGGGAGATGTCCGGCAGGACAGAGGGGGGTGCCCAGGTTCGACTTCGGCAGCCTCACTCATGACCGACTACAAAACCCTCATCGACGCCGAGACGTGGGCCTTCATCGAGCGGACCAACTCCTATTATCCGCCCGACACGATCGACTACACGATCGCGCAGCAGCGTGAGATTTACGACCGCATGTGCCGCGAATTCTTTGCCGGCTATCCCGACGGCGTTGGGGTGGAAATCTCGGCCATTGCGACGCCCACGCACGATATCCCGATCCGCATCTACCGAAGCCCACTCCAAGCCACCGTGACGGTGCTGTATTTCCATGGCGGCGGCTTCATCCTCGGCGGGCTGGACAGCCATGACGATGTTTGCGCCGAACTCTGCGCCCGCACCGGCTACGAAGTGGTCTCGGTCGATTACCGGCTGGCGCCGGAGCACTTGCACCCAGCCCCCTTCGACGACGTGATGAGCGCCTTCGAATGGGCCACCTCCACCCGCAACCACCCAATTCTGCTGTGCGGCGACAGCGCCGGCGGCAATCTCTGCGCCGCCGTCAGTCACGCCACGCGCGGCCATTCGAAAAGGCCGGTTGGCCAGGTGCTGATCTATCCCGGCCTCGGCGGAGACCGCTCGAAAGGCTCCTATGTCAAGCACGCCGAAGCGCCGATGCTGACCGTGCGCGATCTCGAATTCTACAAGCACATCCGCACCGGCGGCGTGGATAGGACCGGGGACATCACGCTGGCCCCGCTCGCCGACATCGACTTCTCCAACCTGCCGCCGACAATGCTGATCACCGCTGAGTGCGACCCGTTGTCGTCGGATGGTGAGAACTATCGAGACCTAGTCGTGGCGGCGGGCGGACGCGCGACCTGGTTCGAGGAAGCGGGGCTGGTGCATGGTTATCTCCGAGGCCGGCACACGGTCGGCCGCGCCCGCACCAGCTTCACCCGGATCGTCGATGCGGTGACCGCGCTTGGACAGGGCGATTGGCGCTGGTGATCGCGGCTAGACTCTGAGGGCCGACCGGCGCCGGCTCACCCTACCGAAGCGGCCGCCGACCGGCCGGCGCTGCGGCCGGAAAAGATGCAGCCGCCGAGGAAGGTGCCTTCGAGCGCCGCATAGCCATGCACGCCGCCGCCGCCGAAGCCGGCGGCTTCGCCGACCGCATAGAGCCCGGCGACCGGCAGGCCATCGGCACCCAGCACGCGGCTGTCGAGATCGGTCTGCAGGCCGCCCAGCGTCTTGCGGGTCAGGATGTTGAGACGCACCGCGATCAGCGGGCCGTTTGCCGGATCGAGCATCTTGTGCGGCTTAGCCGTGCGGATCAGGCGGTCGCCGAGATAGGCGCGCGCCCCGCGCAGGGCGGTGATTTGCATGTCCTTGGAGAACGGGTTGTCGAGCTGCCTGTCGCGGGCGCGGATTTCCCGCTCGACCTGGGCCACCTCAAGCAGCGGCTCGCCGCCGGCAAGCGTGTTCATGCGCGCGACCAGCGCCGGCAAATCGGCCTCGACGATGAAATCCTCGCCCTTCTCCATGAACGCCTTGACCGGACCCGGAATGCCTGATGTGGCGCGGCCGAGCACCTGGCGCCAGCTCTTGCCGGTCAGGTCCGGGTTCTGCTCGGAGCCCGACAGCGCGAACTCCTTCTGGATGATTTTCCTGGTCAGGATGAACCAGGAATAATCGAAACCGGTGCTCATGATATGGCTGAGCGTGCCCAGCGTGTCGAAGCCGGGATAGAGCGGCACCGGCAGGCGCTTGCCGCGTGCGTCGAGCCACAGCGATGACGGGCCAGGCAGGATGCGGATCGCATGGTCGGTCCAGATCGGCGCCCAGTTCTTGATGCCCTCGACATAATGCCACATGCGGTCGCGGTTGATGATCGAACCGCCGGCCTCTTCCGTGATCGCCAGCATGCGGCCGTCGACATGGTCGGGCACGCCGGTGATCATGCGCTTTGGTGCCGCGCCCAGCCGTTGCGGCCAGTTTTCGCGGACAAGCTGATGGTTGGCACCGATGCCGCCGGAGGCGACGATCACCGCTTGCGCATGAAGCTCGAAATCGCCGGCGACATTGCGCGAACTCTTGTGGCCGCGCTCGACGATGCTGGGCTGCAGGATGTCGCCACGCACACCGGTTACAACAGCGCCCGTCCGTGTCAGTTCATTGACTCGGTGCCGGAACCTGAAGCTGATCAATCCACGCTTTTGCGCCTCGCGCACGCGTAAGACA
Organism: Mesorhizobium sp. M0011; assembly: GCF_040324155.1. Lineage (NCBI taxonomy): Bacteria > Pseudomonadati > Pseudomonadota > Alphaproteobacteria > Hyphomicrobiales > Phyllobacteriaceae > Mesorhizobium > Mesorhizobium sp. M0011. The sequence continues at coordinate 49,907 of NZ_JAMYVQ010000022.1, forward strand.
AAAGGTTCGAGCACTCCCGGTCCCGTGCCCCAGGTGATGTGGAAGCGCGGCACCGAATTGCCGTGGCCGATGGCATTGCCGCCTCCGCGCTCGGCCCAGCCGACGACGGGGAAGAATTTCAAGCCGCGCTGCAGGAGCCATGAGCGTTTCTCGCCGGCGGCGAAGCCGACATAGGCTTGCGCCCATTTGCGTGGCCAGAAATCCTCGGGCCGGTCGAAAGCGGCGGTGCCCATCCAGTCCTCGAGCGCCAGGTCATGCGAATCGCGGATGCGCATGCGCCGCTGCTCGGGCGAATCGACGAGGAAAAGGCCGCCGAACGACCAGAACGCCTGGCCGCCGAGCGACTGCTCCGGCTCCTGGTCGACGATGATGATTTTCTTGCCGGCCTCGGCAAGCTCGGCGGCGGCAACCAGCCCTGCAAGGCCAGCGCCGACAATGATCACGTCCGCATCGTCAGCCATCTTTCCTCCCAGAATTAGCCGGCTATTTCAACGCAAGGGGTCAGACGGCCTCCCAGCCTTCTTTGCCGCCGGCGCGGAAGATGGCATCGATGACTTTCTGATTGAGCACAGATTCCTCCAGCGTGAAGACGCGCTCCTTGCCGCCCTGTGCCGCACGCGCGAAGGTCTCGACCTCCAGCCGGTACTGCTGCGTGCCGGGAAAGCGGAACACCTGCGCCTCGGAGTGGTTCTGGTTGTGCAGTTCGACGCGGTGGTGGTCGTAGAGCCCGGCATTGAAAGGCGAGAACAACTCGATGAAACCCTTCTCACCGTGGAACACCATGACCTGGCGCGCCGCCATCTGCGTCGACAGGTAGAAGGACAGTTCGAAGTCGCCGAAATCGGCGCGGATCGAGGAGTAGATGTCGGTGCCGAATTTCTGGTCGCGCTCGATCGTCGCCTGCACGCGCAGCGGCTCCTTGCCGGTCGAAAAGCGCGTCGACACGGTCGGGTAGACGCCGATGTCGGGCAGCGCGCCGCCGCCGAGGTCGAGCTGGTTGCGCATGTTGCTGGGGTCGACATTGTAGTAGGAGAAGGCACCCTGCACATGGCGCAGCCGGCCGATGGCGCCGCTGGCGATCAGGTCGCGTACCTTGATCCATTGCGGGTGGTAGATGACCATGAAGGCCTCGCAGACCAGCACCTTTTTCTGGTCGCGCAGCTTGATCAGCGGAAGAATGTCGTTGGCGTCGAGCGCCAGCGGCTTTTCGACCAGCACGTGCTTGCCGGCTTCGATGGCCTTTGCCGTCCATTCGACATGCTGCGAAGTCGGCAGCGGGATGTAGACGCCGTCGACCTCATTGGAGGCAAGCAGTTCCTCATAGGAGCCGAAGGCATGCCGCGCGCCGAAGCGGTCGGCGAGCGCCTTGGCCTTCGACAGGTCGCGGCTGGCGATCGCCGACAGCACGCCATTCTCCGCCTCGACCATGGCCGGCAACAAATGCTCGCGGCCGATCTTGGCCGTCGACAACACACCCCATCGGAACATCAGGCTTCTCCTCTCGATTACAGGCGACGAGGTTTGCCCGAAATCGGGAGAAAAGCCAATTAGAGACTGTCCAACGAACCGCGCCTTCGTCATCCTCGGGCTTGACCCGAGGATCCATGCCGCGACATCCGCCAAGGAATGCAGCGGAACGGATTCTGGACCGTGGCAACGCCTTGATGTCGCGGCATGGATCCTGGGGTCTGCGCCGCGTCGCTTCGCTCCTTGCTACGCCCCAGGATGACGATGCGCGAGGTATGTCTGCCAATCGCAAAGGTGCTGACAGAGAGCTAACCCCTTTTGCCGGTCAGCGTCATATCGAAGTCGACGATGTTGGAATAGATCGGCGTGCCGACATCCATGCCGTAGCGTGACCTCAACACCTTGCCGGTGACATGGAATTTTATGGTGCCAGCCTTGAGACCGCCAAGCTCGGCCGTGAATTTTTCCGGGAACGTCTTGCCGCGCGCCGTCAGCCGGCCGCTGACGAGGGCCGTGGTGTCGCTGGTTCGGGTCACGCTGGTCGAGCGGAACTGGATTTCCGGGTTCTTGGCGGCATCGAACACCGCGTCGGAGCGCAGGAAGGCATCGATACGGCCCTGGCCGGTGCCGACGCTTTCGGGAAAGATGGTGAAATTGACCTGCGAGCGCCCGACATCGCTGTTGTCGATGCGGATCGACCCCTTGAAGCGGGCAAAGGCGCCATTGAGGCCGCCGCCGACCTTGTCGATGGAGAAGCGGATGCTGGAGCTGGCCGGGCTGATCGAATAGCTGCCGGCGGCGTCACCAAGCGCGACGGCCGCTGAAACAGGCATGGCAAGGCAAGCGGCGACCGCCGCAAATCCGAGGATGCGCGTGTACATGGGATGTTCCTTGTTGGAGGCAGCGCATTTCTTGCGCCCTCACTCCATGAACGAATGAACCGCTCGCTCTATTCCGGATCTGACGAAGGCGTGATCATGCGCGTGAGCACGCCATCCCTGAGCTGGAAATGATGCCGCAGTGCCGCCGCGACGTGGAGCGCGACCAGAGCCATGCCGGCATAGCCGAGATACCAGTGCGCCGCCGCCCAGAAGCTTTCGGCACCATCCGATTCGGCCAGCGGCAGGTTCGGCATGATGAACAGGTTGAACGGCAGGCTGGGAATCTCCAGCATCGAGACCGACACCAGCGCCCAGCCGGACAAGGGCAAGGCAAGCTGGAACGAGTAGAGCGCAAAATGGGCCAACGGTGCCGCCCGACGCTCCAGAGTCCCGACCGAGCGCGGCAGCGGCGGCCATACATTGCCAAGGCGCCAGGCGATGCGCAGGACGATCAGGCCGAGCAGCAGAAAACCGAAGGATTTGTGCAGCTGGATCAGTTCGAAGGCGGTGCGCTGGCTGGTCAGCCGCACCATGACGAAGCCGAGTCCGAACTGGCCGATGAAGATGAGCGCAATCAGCCAGTGGAGAATGATCGCGCCCCAGCCGTAGCTGGTCGTGCTATTGGTGATCGATGTTTGCATGGGACGTGAACGAACGGTGAGGCGGCTTTCTTCCGGCGCGCGCTTCACCCTCCCCTTGTGGGGAGGGTCGACCCGCGGTCGGAGCGAAGCGAAGACTGCGAGACGGGGTGGGGATGCGCCCTACGAGGCCCCCACCCCGCTTCGCAAAAGCCGCCTTCGCGGCATTTTGCTACGCGACCCTCCCCACAAGGGGGAGGGTGGGCTAGCCACTCACCTTGAAGAAATCGACAAACGCCCTGAGCGCTGGCCGCATCTGACGGCGGCTCGGATAATAGACAAAGAAGCCGTCGAAGGGCGGGCACCAGTCCTCCAGCACGCGGATCAGCCTGCCGTCGGCGAGCGGTGCGCGGACATAATCCTCAAAGACGAAGGCAAGCCCGGCGCCGTCGACCGCCGCCTGGGCGATCAGATGGTCCTCGTCGAGGATCAGCGGTCCCTCCACCGCCATCTCGATCCTCTCGCGGCCTTTCTCGAATTCCCAGCGGTAGAGGATGCCGCTGGAGAAGCGGAAGCGGATGCAGCGGTGGCCGGCTAGGTCGCGCGGGTGGAGCGGCTTGGGGCTCACCTCGAAATAGACCGGGGCGCCGACCACCGCGCCGCGAAGGTCCGGCCCGATGCGCACCGCGATCATGTCGCGCTGCAGGCTCTCGCCTAGCCTGACTCCAGCATCGAAGCCGCCTTCCACCACGTCGGTGAAGCGGTCCTCGATGACGATCTCCAGCACGATGTCGGGATAGGCCGACGCAAAGGCGCCCAGCCGTGGCGTCAGCGCCAAATGGGCCGCCGTGCGCGGCACGGTCAGCCGCAGATTGCCGGCCGGCCGGTCGCGCGCTTCGATTGCCGTCTCCAGCGCCAGGTCGATCTCGGAAAGCGCCGGCCGCAATCGCTCGAGCAGTTGCGCGCCCTCCTCGGTCGGGGCAACGCTGCGCGTGCTGCGTGCCAACAGGCGCACGCCAAGCCGGGCTTCGAGGCTGGATACCGCGTGGCTAACCGCCGAAGGCGCGATGGCCAATTCCCTGGCAGCGCCGCGAAAGCTGCCGCATTGAGCGACAGTCGCCAGCACCGCCAGTTGTGAAAGATGCGCTCGATTCATTGATCTATCTTTTAGTACAGCCCGTGCTGATGAAAACCGATTATCGAACACAAGGCAAGGCGCTATTTCTCCCACATCGCAACAAGGAGACGCGTTATGCAAACCCGCAAGCTAGGAACTGAATTGAACGTCTACCCCGTCGGCCTCGGCTGCATGGGCATGAGCTTCGCCTATGGCGGCCAAGCGGAAGCCGATGCGATCGCCACGCTGCACCGCGCCGTCGACATCGGCGTCAATTTCTTCGACACGGCGGAAGTCTATGGCCCCTTCGAGAACGAGATCCTGCTCGGCAAGGCGCTGAAGTCGGTGCGTGACAAGGTGACGATCGCGACAAAATTCGGCTTCAAGATTTTGGAGGAAGGCACAGGCCTCGACCGCATGGCGGGCGTCGACAGCCGCCCCGAGCACGTCAAGGCGGTCGCCGAGGCCTCGCTGAAACGGCTGGGCACCGATGTGATCGACCTCTACTATCAGCACCGTGTCGACCCCAACGTGCCGATCGAGGATACGGTCGGCGCCATGGCCGAACTGGTGTGCGAGGGCAAGGTGCGCGCGCTTGGCCTGTCCGAGGCGAGTGCCGCGACCATCCGCCGGGCCCATGCCGTTCATCCGATATCGGCCGTGCAGAGCGAGTATTCGCTGTGGAGCCGCGACCCGGAAGACGAGGTGTTCGCCGTCTGCCGCGAGCTCGGCATCGGCTTCGTTCCCTACAGTCCGCTCGGCCGTGGGCTGCTGACCGGCACGATCGCCAAGCCCGAGGCCTTGAGCGACGACGACTGGCGCCGGACCTTGCCGCGCTTCCAGGCCGAGGCGATGGAAGCCAATGCCGCCGTCATCGCCACGCTGGAAAAGCTGGCGGCTGAAAAGGGCGCAACCTCGGCGCAGCTGGCGCTGGCCTGGGTGCTGCACCAGGGCGATTTCATCGTACCGATCCCCGGTGCGCGCAAAATCCGCCATCTCGAGCAGAACACGGCGGCGGCGGACATTGCACTTAGCGCTGTCGAGGTGCAGGCGATTGGCGATGCGCTGTCGCCCGACAAGGTGGTCGGTAGGCGCTATGCGCAGAAGGAGTTGGCGCTGGTGAATGGGTGAAAGCTGGTGAGTAAGCGGAAGGGGTGCTTCGGCGCCCCTTTTTATGCGCGATGGTGCAGAAGGTTGCGTGACGTTGGCGCGAGGCACCCCCCTCTGTCCTGCCGGACATCTCCCCCGCAAGGGGGGAGATCGGATGTCACGCCGGCTTTCGCCAATCACCAACGTTGGAAGAAGGGTGCCGCCGATGAAGTTGCCAATCTCCCTCCTTGCGGGGGAGATGGCCGGCAGGCCAGAGGGGGGTGCCTCGCGCCAACATTCCGGCAACTCCCTACCAAGGCACGACAGTGGTCTCCGGCCAATACTCCTGGGCGCGTCTGCCCTTCACCTCATGCGTGCGCTGATTGTCCATCACCCGGTTCGGTGTGATGCGGAACGAAAAAATATCGTCAAGACCAAATGGAGCCACGATCTCGAGCTGCCCATCCGCATCGTATCGCACACCCACCGCATGGGTCTTCGACGCAAAATAGCTGACGGATTCGCTGGCGCTCGTATAGCGCGGGCACGGCTGTCCGAACTTCTGCGGATACCAAAGATGCACCCGCGCCTGGTTGCGCACCTCGACCGGCAGCGGCAGTCCTTCGAAATGCTTCTCCGCCCGGCGGATCACCGCATCCTCCGCCTCGTAGGATAGATCGGCGTCATCGAAATAAAACAGGTCGACATCCTTGATGCCGTAACCCGGGGGCTTGCCGGTCAGGTGGTTCCAGACACTGTTGTAGAGCGCGCCGGACACCACCAGCCAGTCCGGCAGGTCGAGCGTGCGAGCCCGCGCCAGCGCGTCGCGTAACAGCGGGTCGGCAAGCACGATGGCGAGAAACGCCGCGCGCTGTTCTTCGAAAGGAAGTCCGGAATAGCGCAGATGGTCCATCGCCCTTTGGAGGGCGATTCGCCATCTGCTCGCAAGTCTTAGCCGCGCAGAACGCCGCCCGTCTGCTTGCCGACATTCTCGACGATACGCTTGGCCAGTGCCTCGAAATCCTCGTCGGTCAGCGTCTTTTCGACCGGCTGGATCGACACTTCGATGGCAATAGACTTCCTGCCCTCGCCGAGCGAAGCGCCTTCGAAGATGTCGAAGACCGAAACGCCCGTGATGAGCTTCTTGTCGGCGGCGAGCGCCGCGCGGACCAGCGTGCCGGCCTCGACCGTTTTGTCGACGACGAAAGCGAAGTCGCGCTTGACCGCCTGGAAGGGGGACAGTTCCAGTTTCGGCTTGGTTTTCGTCGGCTTGGTCTTCGGCTCGGGCACAGCATCGACAAACACTTCGAAGCCGCACAGCGGGCCGGAAACATCGAGGCCTTCCAGCGTCTTCGGGTGGAATTCGCCGAAGGTGCCGAGCACGGTTTTCGGACCGAGCTTGATCGTGCCGGAACGGCCGGGATGATACCATGCCGGGCCGCCGGCCTCGATCTGCAGCCGGTCGACAGGCGCACCGCAGGCTTCCAGTGCGGCGATCGCGTCGGCCTTGGCGTCGAACACGCCGACCGCACCCGAATTGCCGGCCCAGTTGCGGCCTGAGCCGTCGAGCTTGGCGGTGCCGCGGCGCACACCGGCGGCGACGCGCCGCTGTTGGTCGGCGCCGTCGCCCTCATAGGTGCCCGACACTTCGAACAGCGCCACGTCGCCAATACCCTTGTCGGCATTGCGCTGTGCAGCGGCGATCAGCCCGGGCAGCAGCGACGGCCGCATGTCGGACATGTCGGCGGCAATCGGGTTGGCGAGCTTCAGCGCGGTCTGGCCACCGCCGAACAGCTCGGCATGCTTGGCCGGAATGAACGACCAGGTGACGGCTTCCATCATGCCGCGCACGGCAAGCGCGCGCTTGGCGGTGCGGGTACGGACCTGCAGCGTGGTGAGGATCCTTGCGTTGACCGCGTCATGCGCGCCGAGCGGCTGCGGCGCGATGTTGTCGACGCCGTGGATGCGCATGACTTCCTCGACCAGGTCTGCCTTGCCATCGACGTCGGGGCGCCAGGACGGCACGGCGACATCGACGACATCGCCCGATCCCTCCGGCTTGAAGCCGAGGAGCGACAGGATGTCGAGGCTTTCCGCCCTGGGAACCTCAATGCCGGTCAGCCTCTTCACTTCCGAAAGCGGGAAGGAAACGATCTTCGGCTGATAGCTGGCATAACCGACGACTTCCATTTCGGTCGGCGTGCCGCCGCAGAAATCGAGCACCAGTTTCGTTGCCAACTCGACGCCGGGAACCATGAATTCGGGGTCGACGCCGCGCTCGAAGCGGTAGCGCGCGTCGGTGATGATGCCGAGCGTGCGGCCGGTGCGCGCGGTGGTGATCGGATCCCAAAGGGCCGATTCGATCAGCACGTCCGTGGTGTTCTCGTCGCAGCCCGAATGCTCGCCGCCCATGATGCCGGCGATCGATTCGACGCCGTTGTCATCTGCGATGACGCACATTTCCGGCGTGAGCGTGTATTCGCGGCCGTCGAGCGCCTGCACCTTCTCACCATCGCGCGCGCGGCGCACGACGAGATTGCCGGCAACCTTGCTGGCGTCGAACACATGCAGCGGGCGGCCGCGGTCGAAGGTGACGTAATTGGTGATGTCGACCAGCGCGCTGATCGGTCTCAGACCAATGGCGATCAGCCGCTGCTGCAGCCATTTTGGCGACGGCCCATTCTTGACGCCCTTGACCAGGTTGAGCGCGAAGCCGGGGCAAAGCTCCGGCGCTTCGATCGTCACCTTGACCGGACACATGCCATTGCCGACATGCGGCATGATGGCGCCGCCGACGAGGCGGCCAAGCCCGCTCGCCGCCAGATCCCTGGCGATGCCGTAGACGCTGGTGGCATCCGGCCGGTTCGGCGTCAAATTGATCTCGATGACCGGATCGTCGATGTGCGCATAGGCCGCGAAGCTGGTGCCGACAGGCGCATCCTCGGGCAGGTCGATGATGCCATTGTGTTCGTCCGACAGTTCCAGCTCGCGCTCGGAACACATCATGCCGTGGCTTTCGACCCCCCTGATCTTGCCGACCGCCAGCGTCACGTCGATGCCGGGCACATAGGTGCCGGGCGCGGCAAAGGCGCCGATCAGGCCGGCGCGGGCGTTTGGCGCGCCGCAGACGACCTGCACCGGTGGCTTGCCGTCGCCGGTGTCGACGGTCAGCACGCGCAGCCGGTCGGCATCGGGATGCTGGACCGCCGTCAGCACCCTGGCGATGACGAAGGGCTTCAGGCTTGACTTGTCGTCGACATGCTCGACTTCGAGGCCGATCGAGGTCAGCCGCTCGACGATCTCGTCGAGCGTAGCGTCGGTCTCTAGGTGGTCCTTGAGCCAGGAGAGGGTGAATTTCATGGGGCTGTTCCGTCTGGTCTTTTGACGCTTGTTTTCAGATGTCTCGGCAGGTCGTCGGATATATGCAGGAAGGCAAGCTGTTCGCCGACATAGGCATGCTGCGTCGGTTCAAAATCGGCCGGCGCATCCATGGCGCCGAGCATGAAGTAGATGTCGTCTTCCAGCCGCTCGTCGACATAGGCGATGGGCGAGCCGCAAGTGCCGCAGAACGAGCGCGTCACCGGGCCGTTCTCATACATCTTCAGCGCCTTGCCGGTGAACGCGACCTGATCGACCAGGAAGCCGACAAAGGCCGACACCGGCGCGCCGCTGGCCCGCCGGCAATCGCCACAATGGCAATAGCTGACGTGATGCGGTTCGGCCGATGCCTCGAACCGCACGGCGCCGCAGCGGCAGCCGCCGGCGAAGGGCGCTGTCATGCGCTCAGGCCTCCGAACAACGTCGGCATGTCGAGCGGCCTGAAGCCGTAATGCGACAGCCAGCGGACGTCCGCGTCGAAGAAGGCGCGCAGGTCCGGCATGCCATATTTCAGCATGGCGATGCGGTCGATGCCCATGCCCCAGGCAAAGCCCTGATATTCGTCCGGATCGAGCCCGCCATGGCGCAGCACGTTGGGATGGACCATGCCGCAGCCGAGGATCTCCATCCAGTCGGAGCCTTCGCCGAAGCGCACTTCGCCGGGCCTGGAGCGGTCGCACTGGATGTCGACCTCGAGGCTCGGCTCGGTGAACGGGAAGAAGGACGGCCGGAAGCGCATCTTGACCTGCGGCACCTCGAAGAAGGCCTTGCAGAACTCCTCCAGCACCCACTTCATGTTGGCGACGTTGGCCGTCTTGTCGATCACCAGCCCCTCGACCTGATGGAACATCGGCGAGTGAGTGGCGTCCGAATCCTGGCGGTAAGTCTTGCCCGGAATGACGATGCGGATCGGCGGCTTCTTCGTCTCCATGGTGCGGATCTGCACCGGCGAAGTGTGCGTGCGCAAAAGCTTGCGCTCGCCCTTCTCGTCCGGCTGGAAGAAGAAGGTGTCGTGCATCTCGCGCGCCGGATGGCCTTCGGGGAAATTCAGCGCAGTGAAATTGTAGTAATCGGTCTCGATATCGGGACCTTCCGCGATGGAAAACCCGAGGTCGCCGAAGATCGCCGCGATCTCATCGATGACCTGGCTGATCGGGTGGATACGGCCGCGCTCGGCCGGCGACTGCCGCACCGGCAGCGTCACATCGACCCTTTCGGCGGCGAGGCGGGCGGTGATCGCCACATCTTTCAACTCGGCCTTGCGCACCGTCAGCGCATCTGTGACGCGGTTCTTGAGCCCGTTGATTGCGGGGCCTTTGACCTGACGCTCCTCAGCGGTCATGGCGCCAAGGGTCTTCAGCATCTCGGACACGGCGCCCTTCTTGCCGAAAGCAGCGATGCGCACGGCCTCGATGGCCGGCTCATCGGCGGCCGAGGCGATTTCGGCCAGAAGTGAGTTTTCAAGCGTATCCAGGCCAGTGGTTGCGTCGTTCACGGTCAAACTCGCTACGTTGGAAATCAGCTCAAAGTGAAAGTCACTTTTAAGTTGAAAGTTCAGGCAAAAGAAAAACCCGCGCCAGCCGTGCCAGCGCGGGTTCCCCAAATCAGAATTGCGAATGCTTGGGAAGCGCTGGTCTTAGGCGACAGCGCTTTCAAAAGCGTTCGGCGTGGTGTTCTTCAGATATTCGAGCGCCACCTTGGCCTTGGCGACCAGGGCTGCGAAAGCCTGCGGCTCATGGATGGCCATGTCCGACAGGATCTTGCGATCGATCTCGATGCCCGACTTGTTGAGGCCGTCGATGAAGCGGCCATAGGTCAGGCCATGCTCGTGCGTCGCGGCGTTGATGCGCTGGATCCACAGCGCGCGGAACGAGCGCTTGCGGTTCTTGCGGTCGCGATACGCATACTGCATCGACTTTTCCACCGCCTGCTTGGCGATGCGGATGGTGTTCTTGCGGCGGCCGTAGAAGCCTTTGGCGGCTTTCAGGACCTTCTTGTGCTTGGCGTGCGAGGTGACGCCTCTTTTTACGCGTGCCATGTCATGATCTCCTTAAAAGCAATTCCAGGAAAAGTGCCTTGCGGTTTTCCGTTCGGAATTGCGTAAAACAAATGCGTCCGGACCGAATGATCTTATTTTGGCGAATGATGTTTTCCAAAAAGTCTGCAACTTTTTGGCATCATTCCCTAGAGACCGTTCGGCAGAAAATTCTTGATGACCTTCTTGCCATCCGGTTCAGCCAGAACCATCGTGCCGCGGGCATTTCGAATGAACTTGTTGGAACGCTTGATCATGCCGTGACGCTTGCCGGCCGCAGCCGACAGGACTTTACCCGTACCTGTGATCTTGAACCGCTTCTTGGCGGCCGATTTGGTCTTCATCTTGGGCATTTTGCTACTCCGTATTGTTGGCGCACTATCGCGCTTCTTGTTCGCTTCGGGCCGACCAAAGCCCGAAAAGCAAATGAAACCGCCACGGCATGCCCTGCCGGGCGGTTTTCTTGAACGGCGGTGCTATACGTCAAAGACGGCCCGCGCGCAACACCTGTGGAGATGCGGCGCTGTGTCCTTGGTCAGGGCAGCGTGAACCAGACCGGCAACATGCCTGACAGCTGGGCTCCGTCTATCAGCTCGAAGGCCGGCAGGGCGATGAGAAACACCAAGCCGTCGAGCAGCGTGGTCAGCAGCAGGCGGGGCTTGAAGCTGCCCGTATCGCCCTCCTGGTAGAGCGACAGTTTCGGGAAGAAGCGCGGCACCTTCTCCAGATAGGCCTGGTACGGCGCGCCGAGCGCTTCCTTGAGGAACTTCTCTTCGCGCAGGATGACGATGTGGAAGGCACCCGCGCACAGCAGCGCAAAGAGGATGATGCCGGAGAACGAGCCGATCTGGGCGCCGACGCCGGCCGCGGCCACGGTCGAGAACACATAAAGTGGGTTGCGGGTGATCGAGTAAGGCCCGCCGGTCACCACCTCGGAAGATTTGCGCCCGCCTATGTAGAGCGTCGCCCAAAGGCGCCCGACGATGCCGAGGAAAATCAGCAGCACGCCGAACATTTCGATCGACTCATGCACCCAGGTTTCAGGCGGAAACGTCGATTGACCAAATAGCAATGCTGCGAACAGCACGACCACGAGAACGGCAAGCACTATCCGGCGCATATGCTGGTAGTTGCCCAGCCCGTGTGCCTCGACGGGCGCAGACTTGATTTCATTGACCATGGCGGAATCCGATCGTCGAAAAACTTGCCGGCGATCGCAGCTTCTGGCCAAGAAAACAGGCCCCGCCGATCGTTGGGATGACTTGCAGGATAATTCAGGCGGATTTAATGCATGTCGCCTCTTTTGACTGCCTACCGCAGCTCAATACAGCCAGAAGAGGACGGGAATTACTCCGCTTTCCTGTCCGGACTCGATGAGTTCGAAAAACGGTATGGAAACCAGAAACATCAAGCCGTCGCGCAGCGTATGATTGAAGATGCGCGGTGTGAAGGTGACCTCGGCCTGATCGCGATAAAGCCGGGGATTGGGAAAAAAACGCGGCACCCGTGCAACGTACTCCTTGTACGGCGCCCCGAGCACGGTCGTCAAATGCCGTTCCTCGCGCAGCGTGACGATGTGGAACGCGGCCGCGCACAAAACCGCCGACGCTACCGCGACGATCGCGCTGCCGGTCTGGGTGCCGATGCCGACGGCCGCTACGGTGGAGAAAAAATACAGCGGGTTGCGCATCACCGAATATGGGCCGGTTGCAACCACTTCAGCCGACTTGCGGCCGCCGATATAGAGGATCGACCAGAGCCGGCCGCCGATCCCGATCAGTATCAGGGCGATCCCGTGCGCCTCTATGCGTTCGTGGGTTAGTTCATCGTGCGGGGAGCCGCCGAAGATCAGCAAAGCGCAAAAAGCGCCGATTAGCAGCGCCAGCAGGACGCGCCGGCGCCGCTGATAGCGACCCATTTCACTCGTAGAACGTGCCGCAGCGGTCATGGGAGAATCCTTTCGCCGCGAGGACCGGCAACCAGAATCCTTGTCGAAGCAACTTGCGGAGAAATCATGGCGGAGGCAAAACAAAACAAAAGCCGCCGAAGCGGCCTTTGCTTTTGACGGGGATCGCTCTAGCGCGGCGACAGCACCATCATCATCTGGCGGCCTTCGAGCTTCGGTTCCGCTTCGACCTTGGCGATCGTCGCCACTTCCTCGCGGACCTTGTTCAGAAGCTGCATGCCGAGTTCCATATGCGCCATCTCGCGGCCACGGAAGCGCAGCGTCAGCTTGACCTTGTCGCCTTCCTCGAAGAAGCGGCGAACCGCCTTCATCTTGGTCTCGTAGTCATGGCTGTCGATGTTCGGGCGCATCTTGATCTCCTTGATCTCGATGACCTTCTGGTTCTTGCGCGCCTCGGCCGCCTTCTTCTGGTTGGCGTATTTCAACTTGCCGAGATCGAGGATCTTGACGACGGGGGGCACCGCATTGGGCGATATCTCGACGAGATCGAGCCCAGCCTCTTCGGCGAGCAGCAACGCATCGTTGATGGAAATATCGCCGCGGTTCTGGCCATCGGCGTCGATAAGCTGGACCCGGGGAACCCGGATGTCACGGTTGGAGCGCGGGCCATCCTTGGTCGGCGCCGCTGCTTTGAAAGGTCTGCGAATGGTCGTGGTCTCCTTGGCCGTTTCGTTCAGGTTCGTCAGTGTTGATGCGTGGACGCGCAATGTGGTGAGCGCGCGGGCGGAGTCAATAGCACAGCATTGACAGAAAATCACCCTGATCGCTGCTCTGCACCAAACAAACAACATCGTGAGCACTTTTCGCCACGCCACCGGCTGTGTCACAAGACCCGCGTTGAGGAAAAGCCATGACTGCCACGCCCCCAATCTTTCTGGATGTAGATGGATCGCGCATCGCGGTGCGCCATACTGCTGGCTCTGCGCCAGGCATCGTCTGGCTCGGCGGCTACAAGTCGGACATGCTGGGCACGAAGGCGCAGACGCTGACGGACTGGGCGGCGAAAGAAGGCCGCGCCTTCCTGCGCCACGACTATTCCGGCCATGGCGAATCCGGCGGCGCCTTTGCCGACGGCACGATTTCGACATGGCTTGCACAAAGCCTTGCCGTGTTCCGGCATTTCACCCGGGGCAGCCAGATCCTGGTCGGCTCCTCGATGGGCGCCTGGATCGCGCTGCGCATGGTGCAGGAATTGCGCAAGGCAGGCGATAGCAACGTCGCCGGCATGGTGCTGCTGGCGCCAGCCCCGGATTTCACCGCCGACCTGGTCGAACCGGTGCTGACCAAGGCGCAGAAGCGCGATCTCGCCAAAAAAGGTTTCTTCGAAGAGCCGTCGGACTATTCCACGGAACCCTACATCTACACCCGCGCCCTGATCGAGGACGGGCGCTACAACCGGGTTATGACAGGCCCGATCGACACCCATTGCCCGGTGCACATCCTGCAGGGCCTGGCCGATGCGGACGTGCCTGCAAGCCACGCACTGAAGCTGGTCAGCTTGCTGCCCGCCGACGACGTGACACTGTCATTGATCCCCGACGGCGACCATCGCTTGTCGCGACCCCAAGATCTCGACATGCTGGTGCGGGCCGTCGATGCGATGGCGCAGAGGGGAAACTGATGCGCCTTTCCATCCCGATATCCGCCTTCGTCGCGGCGATCGTCGGCTTCGGCGGCACGCTGGCCATCGTCATCGCAGCCGCCACCGCAGTCGGTGCGACGCAGATCGAGACGGCAAGCTGGGTGACGACGATCTGCCTGGCCATGGCGATCGAGAGCCTGTGGCTGTCATGGCGCACGAAAATGCCTGTCATCACCGCCTGGTCGACGCCGGGCCTGGCGCTGATCGCGGCATCGAGCGGCTTTTCGATGAGCGAGGCCGTCGCCGCCTTCATCGTCACCGGCGTCCTTCTGATCTCCACAGGGCTGTTTCGGCCCCTGACCAAGCTGATCTCGAGGATACCGCCCTCCGTCGCCTCGGGCATGCTGGCCGGCATCGTCGTCACCTTCGCGCTCAATGCGGTGAAGACCATTCCGATCGACCCGTGGCTGATCCTGCCGCTGATCGCCGTCTTCTTCGTTATCAGGCTGTTCAACCCGGCGCTGTCGGTGCTGGCGGTTCTGATCGGCGGTGGCCTCGCCGCTTTCCTCACCGGCCGTGTCGGTGGCCTGCCGACACCGGAACTGTCGACGCTGACGCTGATTGCGCCTGACTTCACCACCAAGGCGGTGATTGGCCTGGCACTGCCGCTCTACCTCGTCACCATGGCGTCGCAAAACCTGTCCGGCCTCGCCGTGCTGCGCGCCGCCGGCTATCACCCGGAGCCCGGCCCGCTGATCGGTGTCACGGGCCTGTTTTCGCTGCTGTCGGCGCCGTTCGGCGGCTCGACGACCAATCTGGCGGCGATCTCGGCGGCGATCTGCACCGGGCCGGACGTCCACCCCGATCCCGCCGAGCGCTGGAAGACCGGCCCGTTCTATGCGCTCGCCTATCTCATCTTTGCGATTTTCGGCGCTTCGCTGGTGGCGATCTTCGCGGTGCTGCCGCAGAGCCTGATCGTGCTGGTGGCAGGCCTGGCGCTGATGGCGTCGCTCGCCAACGCGCTGTCTATCGCGCTGAAGGAAGAGGGGGATCGCATGGCCGCCACCGTCACCTTTGTCGTCACCGCGTCGGGTCTGACGCTGTTCGGCGTTGGCGCCGCATTCTGGGGCCTGATTGCCGGGCTGGTCGTGCTTTTCCTCGATATGATCAAAAAGCGATAATCATTTCAGATGCTTGTCCGGATTTGGCGGACATTGTCTTGAATCGCCGTTTTTCTCTTCCCATTTCGATTCCACGCAGCCGGGTTTGGCTGTCTCCAACCGAAGGAATGGGAGAAAATGAACACATCCGCATTGATCCGTCCGGCCTGGACGCCGGCAACCATCGCGTTGATGGTTGTGGGTTTCATGGTGTTCTGGCCACTCGGCTTCGCCATGCTCGCCTACATCATCTGGGGCGACCGCCTCGATGGCTTCAAGCGTGACGTCAACCGCGCGACCGACGGCATCTTCGCCGGATGCCGCCGCGGTTCCGACAAGGCCGCGCGCTGGGGCAATGGCTCCGCCCGCACCGGCAACGTCGCTTTCGACGACTGGCGCGAAAAGGAACTGGAGCGCCTGAACGAAGAGCGTCGCAAGCTCGACGAGATGCTGACCCAGTTCGACGAGTATGCCCGCGAATTGCGCCGCGCCAAGGATCAGGACGAGTTCGACCGGTTCATGGCCAACCGCAACAAGTCGACGGCTCCGACGAAGACCGATCCGGGCGCCGGAACGACGACCACCAAGCGTGGCAAGGGTTCGAACCTGCTTGACGACTGAGGCCCGACGCATGACCCGAAAACCGGAACCGGTTTTCGGGTCATGCGCCAACTTAAAGTGCTACAGCGTCCTTTGCGCGTCCCAGAGGACGCGCGGCGCTGTAGGACAGGCCAAGGTATGACGACGGCGTCGCGCGAGCGGCGCCGTTTCTTTTTTGTTCTAGTCGTTTTTCTCGAATCGCGTATCGTCCCGCCATGACTCTCGGCTTCTTTCGCAATCTGACAAAGCCCAAGCCCACGCCTGTCGTGGAACGCGAATATTGCATCGCCGGCCGCACGCTCCCGCTCAAGATCGTCGAGAGCGCCAGGGCGCGCCGAATGACGCTGCGCATCGATTCAGGCGGCCAGGGTCTGCGCATCACCGTGCCGCCAGGCCTGCGCCGCGGCGAGGTAGACAGGTTCCTCGAGCGGCACCAGGACTGGCTGGAGCAGCGACTGGCCAAGGTGCCGACGCGGCCGCAGGTGCGGCCCGGCATCAGGATCCCGGTGCGTGGCGTGGCGCACCGCATCGTCCATGAGCCATCAAAGCGCGGGACCGTGACGGTGTCGAGCGATGAGCGCGGCCCGCTGCTGATCGTGCACGGCGATCGCATACACCTACCGCGCCGCATCGCCGACTTCCTCAAGCGCGAGGCCAAGAAGGACATCGAGAAGCTGGTGCTCAAGCACACCCAGGCGTTAGGCAAACGCGCCAAGGCCGTCCGCTTCAAGGACACGTCGAGCCGCTGGGGCTCCTGCACCTCCGAAGGCAATCTGTCCTTCTCCTGGCGCATCATGATGGCGCCGTCGCCGGTCATCAACTATCTCGTCGCGCATGAAGTGGCGCATCTCAAGGAGATGAACCATGGTCCGAAATTCTGGAAATTGTGCGAAAAGCTCTGCCCCGACACCGATCGCTGCAAGGACTGGCTGAAGCGCAATGGCGGTGCGCTGCAGGCGATCATGTTCGAGTAGATCGCTCAGTCGTCGTTTGCGGCGTTCAAGTCCTCAGGCCGCAACCCCTCATCGCCATGATGCGGCCACGGCAGGAAATTGCCGTCGAATTCATCGCCGCCGAAATAGTCGAGCGCCCGGTGCGCTTCGGCGCCGTTGAAGGCAGCCTTGTCGATCAGGTGCGCGATGACCTCGCGCGCCTGCGCGACCTTCTGCCTGAGTTCGGCAATTGTCCTGTCGGTCATGATCGTGCTCCCGCCGTGTCCTGTTCATCCATAGGTAGCGCCTTTGGCCGTGTCGGCAAACAGCATGCTTTTTCTCGACTCTTTTCGCTTTTCATGCCAATTCCCGCGCCATGGCACTCGACATCAAGATCTGCGGCTTGAAGACCGACGGGGCAATGGCCGCGGCGCTGGCCGGCGGCGCCAGCCATGTCGGGTTTATCTTCTTCGCCAAAAGCCCGCGCTATGTCGAACCTGCCGAGGCTGGCCGTCTGCGCGAGACTGCGCGCGGCAAGGCGATGGCGGTTGCCGTCACCGTAGATACCAGCGACGCCTTCCTTGATGAAATCGTTGCCAAAATGCAGCCTGACATGCTGCAGCTGCATGGTGCGGAAACGCCCGATCGCGTCGCCGAGGTCAAAGCCCGCTATGGCCTGCCGGTGATGAAGGCGCTGCCGCTCAGCGAGGCCGCCGATCTCGAACGGATAAAGCCGTTCATCGGCATAGCCGACCGGTTCCTGTTCGACGCCAAGCCGCCGAAAGGCTCGCAACTGCCGGGCGGCAACGGCGTGGCCTTCGACTGGCACATCCTCGCCGGCCTTGACGGCAGCGTCGATTACATGCTTTCCGGTGGGCTCAACGCCGCCAATATCGGCGATGCCCTTCGGCTTGCCGACCCGCCCGGAATAGACATTTCCTCAGGCGTGGAAAGCGCGCCGGGCATCAAGGATCCGGCGCTGATCGAACAGTTTTTCCGGGCCGTCAGGGCCGCGCGGAACACCCGCGCAGCCTAGTAGTGCCTTAAACCAGAGCATGTCCCGGAAAAGTGGGAACCGGTTTTCCGACAAGGACATGCTTCATAAGTCAAGATGCCAGGAGATCGGCGATGAACAAGCCGGCGACACCCAATTCCTTCCGCACCGGACCCGACGAACAGGGCATGTTCGGCATTTTCGGCGGTCGTTTCGTTGCCGAAACTTTGATGCCGCTGATCCTCGATCTGGAGCGGCACTGGAACGAGGTCAAGAACGATGCGGATTTCAGGGCCGAGCTGACTGACCTGTCGACCCACTATGCCGGACGGCCGTCGAAGCTTTATTTCGCCGAAGGCCTCACGAAGCATCTCGGCGGCGCAAAGGTCTATTTCAAGCGCGAGGATCTGAACCATACCGGTTCGCACAAGATCAACAATTGCCTCGGCCAGATCCTGCTGGCCAAGCGCATGGGCAAGAAGCGCATCATTGCCGAGACCGGTGCCGGCCAGCACGGCGTGGCCTCGGCCACGGTCGCGGCCCGCTTCGGCTTTCCCTGCGTCGTCTATATGGGCGCCACCGACGTCGCCCGGCAAAGCCCCAATGTCTTCCGCATGAAGCTGCTGGGCGCCGAAGTGCGGCCGGTGACCGCCGGCCACGGCACGCTGAAGGACGCCATGAACGAGGCGTTGCGCGACTGGGTGACCAATGTCGAGGACACCTATTACCTGATCGGCACCGCTGCGGGCCCGCATCCCTATCCGGAGCTGGTGCGCGATTTCCAGTCGGTGATCGGCATCGAGGCGCGGGCGCAGATCCTCGAACAGGAGGGCCGGCTGCCGGACACGATCATCGCCGCTGTCGGCGGCGGCTCCAACGCCATCGGCCTGTTCCATCCGTTCCTCGACGACAAGGATGTCCGCATCATCGGCATCGAAGCCGGCGGGCGCGGTCTCGACGGCATCGAGCATTGCGCGTCGATGAATGCCGGCGCGCCCGGCGTGCTGCACGGCAACCGTACCTATCTCCTGCAGAACTCTGACGGCCAGATCATGGATGGCCATTCGATCTCGGCCGGCCTCGATTACCCTGGTGTCGGCCCGGAGCACTCGTGGCTGCGTGATTCAGGCCGCGTCGAATATGTGCCGATCCTCGACGACGAAGCGCTGGAGGCCTTCAAGCTGACGACGCGCGTCGAAGGCATCATCCCGGCGCTGGAATCCGCGCATGCCATTGCGCATGCGGTGAAGATCGTGCCCGCCATGGACAAGGACCAGATCGTCATCGTCAACCTGTCCGGCCGTGGCGACAAGGACGTGCACACGGTGGCTTCGATGCTGGGCATGGAGATCTGATCATGGTGACCCGCATCGACCGCCGCATGGCAAAACTGAAAGCCGAAGGCCGCCCGGCGCTCGTCACCTATTTCATGGGCGGCGACCCCGACTACGACACCTCTTTGTCGATCATGAAGGCACTGCCCAAGGCTGGCGCCGACATCATCGAGCTCGGCATGCCGTTCTCCGATCCGATGGCCGACGGCCCGGCGATCCAGGCAGCGGGCCTGCGGGCGCTGAAGGGCGGCCAGACGCTGGTCAAGACGCTGAAGATGGCGTCCGACTTCCGTGCTGGCGACAATGAGACGCCCATCGTGCTGATGGGCTATTACAATCCGATCTACATCTATGGCGTCGACCGCTTCCTCAAGGACGCGATCGCCAGCGGCATCGACGGGCTGATCGTCGTTGACCTGCCGCCCGAGATGGACGAGGAACTGTGCATTCCGGCGCTCAAGGCCGGCATCAATTTCATCCGGCTGGCGACGCCGACCACCGACGACAAGCGCCTGCCGAAAGTGCTGCAGAACACGTCGGGCTTCGTCTATTACGTCTCGATGACCGGCATCACCGGCTCGGCGCTGGCCGACACCGGCAAGGTGGCGGCGGCGGTCAAGCGCATCAAGGGCCACACCGACCTGCCGGTCTGCGTCGGCTTCGGCGTCAAGACCGCCGAGCAGGCCCGGGTGATCGGCGCCAATGCCGACGGCGTCGTCGTCGGCACCGCGATCGTCAATGCGGTGGCCAATGTGCTGGGACCGAAGGGCGAAAAGACCGCCGATCCGGCCGAAGCCGTCGCCACGCTGGTCAGCGGCCTTGCGCAAGGCGTGCGCTCGGCCCGCCTTGCTGCTGCCGAATAGTTCTCCTACCTCTTCCCAATCCTCGTCAGGACAGGAGCCGAAGCGATGAACTGGATCACCAATTACGTTCGCCCGAAAATCAATTCGATGCTCGGCCGGCGCACCGACATGCCCGAGAACCTCTGGATCAAGGATCCGGAGACCGGCGAGATGGTGTTCCACAAGGACCTGGAGTCCAACCAGTTCGTCATTCCGTCCTCCGGCCATCACATGAAGATCTCGGCCAAGGAGCGGCTGAAATTCTTCTTCGATGGCGGCAAATACGAGACCCTGGACAACCCCAAGGTGATGCAGGATCCGCTGAAATTCCGCGACGAGAAGCGCTATGTCGACCGGTTGAAGGACGCCAAGGCCAAGACCGGCCTTGAGGACGCGATCATCAATGCGCTGGGCACCGTCGAGGGTCTGCCGGTGGTGGTCACGGTGCAGGACTTCGCCTTCATGGGCGGCTCGCTCGGCATGGCCGCCGGCGACGCCATCGTGCATGGCTTCGAAGTGGCCCTGCAGCGCAAGCGGCCGCTGATCCTGTTCGCTGCTTCCGGCGGTGCCCGCATGCAGGAAGGTATTTTGTCCCTGATGCAATTGCCGCGGACAACGGTCGGTGTCGACCGGCTGAAGGAAGCCGGCCTGCCCTACATCGTCGTTTTGACCAACCCGACCACGGGCGGCGTGACCGCCTCCTACGCCATGCTGGGCGACGTGCACATTGCCGAGCCCGGCGCGCTGATCGGCTTTGCCGGACCGCGCGTCATCGAACAGACGATCCGCGAGAAATTGCCCGACGGCTTCCAGCGCTCCGAATATCTGATGGAGCACGGCATGGTCGACATGGTGGTGTCGCGGCTGGAGCTGCGCGAAACCATATCGCGGCTGCTCAAGATGCTGCTCAAGCTGCCGGAGGAGCAAAAGCCGCTGGAGCCGGAAATCCTGCCGCCGGCGGTGGTTGCCGCGGAAGCTCGGCCGCAAGCCTGAAGCGACACGAAGCGCCGCGACCGCGATTGCACGAGGGCTTCGGCGCGCTGTAGCTTTTGATTGCCATGGCCATCCGAGACCGATTCTGGTTTTCAGGCTCATGCGCTAGGATTCTACCCATGACGACGCTTGCCGCCGACCGCGAAATCGAAGCCCTGATGGCGCTTCATCCGAAAGGCTTCGACCTTTCGCTCGACCGCATTTCGCGGCTGCTGGAGCGGCTTGACAATCCGCAGGATCGGCTGCCGCCGGTCATCCACATCGCCGGCACCAACGGCAAAGGCTCGTGCGCCGCCTTTTCGCGCGCCCTGCTCGAGGCAGCGGACTACCGCGTCCATGTCCACACCTCGCCGCATCTGGTCAACTGGCATGAGCGTTACCGGCTGGCCGCCGATGGCGGCGGCAGGCTGGTCGAAGATAGGGTTTTCGCCGATGCCATTGCCCGTGCGGCCAGAGCCAATGAAGGCGAGAAGATCACCGTCTTCGAGATCCTCACCGCCGTCACCTTCCTCTTGTTTTCCGAACACCAGGCCGACGCCGCGGTCATCGAGGTCGGGCTCGGCGGCCGCTTCGACGCGACCAATGTCGTCAAGGAGCCGGCGGTGTCAGTGATCATGCCGGTGTCGCTCGATCACGAGGCCTATCTCGGCGACCGTGTCGAACTGATCGCGGCCGAAAAGGCCGGCATCATCAAGCCCGGCTGTCCGGTGGTCATCGGCGCGCAGGAGAGCGAGACGGCGCTGCAGGTGCTGATCGAAACCGCCGAGCGGCTTGAATGCCCCACCTTCGTCTACGGCCAGGATTTCCTTGCCTTCGAGGAAAACGGCCGCATGGTCTACCAGGACGAAGACGGCTTGATGGACCTGCCGCCGCCCAGGCTGCCCGGACGCCACCAGTTCGCCAATGCGGCGGCGGCGATCGCCGCGGTCAAGGCAGCCGGTTTCGAGATCAGCCATCGCGCCGCCGAAAAGGCGATGATCAATGTCACCTGGCCCGGCCGCATGCAGAAGCTGATGCAGGGCCGGCTGGCCGAACTGGCACCCAAGGGCGCCGACATCTGGCTCGACGGTGGCCACAATCCGGGCGCCGGCGTGGTGGTTGCCGAAGCGTTGGCCGAGCAGGAAGAGAAGAACCCGCGTCCGCTGTTCCTCATTTCGGGCATGATCAACACCAAGGACCAGAGCGGCTATTTCCGTGCCTTCAAGGGCCTCGCCCGGCATGTCTACACGGTGCCGGTGAGCCTCAGCGAGGCCGGCGTGCCTAACGACGAACTGGCGATCCGCGCAACGGAAGCCGGGCTGACCGCCGAGCCGGTGAGTTCCGTCGCCAGCGCGCTGATGCTGCTGCGCGACACCTGGGACGGCCCGGCGCCACGCATCCTGATCAGCGGTTCGTTGTATCTGACCGGCGCGGTGCTGGCCGAGAACGGCACTCCGCCGACCTGAGGTCGGAGTTGCGAGGAACCCGTCATGATCAAGGTCAAGCAGCTCGCTCACGTCTGCATCTTCGCGCATGACCTGGAGGCAACGCGAAGCTTCTATCGCGACGTGCTGGGCCTGGATACGCAGTTCAATTTCCTGCGCGACGGCAAGATTTTCGGGTTCTACCTCAATTGCGGCGGGCGCAGCCACATCGAGGTGTTCCAGAAGGGCGGCACGGCCTACACCGAGCAGAACCAGATCAACCATTTCTGCCTCGAGGTGGAAAACATCGATGCTGCGATCGATCACATCAAATCGAAGGGCATCGACGTCACGGCCAAGAAGCACGCCTGCGACGACACTTTCCAGGCGTGGATCCGCGATCCCAACGGCGTGAAGATCGAGCTGTTCGAATACACCGGCAAAAGCGCACAGTTCGCCGGCGGCGACCGCATCGCCGATTGGTAGAGCATTCCTCCTTTTCCGTGAAACGGTGAAACGCCCTAACGCGTGTCGCGTCTGAACGGATTCAGGTGACCCGCTTTAGGCCATTGTTTTTATGCATGTCGTCTTCCCAAAACCGAGATCACTTTTGGGCGACATGCATTAGAAATCCCAAGGTGAGATCAGCTCGAGGTTGGCCGGGCCGAAGTCGTTCAGGTTACGCGTTGCCAGCCGACCGCCATTCACGCGCGCTATCGCTGCAATCATGCCATCGGGTGCCGACATGCCCCGGCCCTGGCGCGTCGCCGTTCCCATAATCTCGCCATAAGCCAGAGCCGCCTCCCCCGTCAGCCCAAAAATGCGACCGGCAAAGCGATGGCGCCATTGGGAGAGACCTTGCTCCAGGCGATCGGCACGCTCGTCAGGTCGTATCTTTTGGATACCGAAAGCGATTTCGGCAATCGCCACCGTGGGAAGCGCCAGTTCGGTATCGTTGCGAACCAGCCAAGCCATGACAGCCGCGTCAGGCGCCTTTCCAGGCTCTCAGAGATCACATTGGTGTCGACGAAAATCAAAGCTCCGGCCCTGTATGGACCTTGCGGCTTTCCCGGATGATTTCTTCCAGATCGATGTCGACGCCAACGCTTGCCGTCAGGCGAGAGTAGAAGGCGGATGCCGGTTCTCGCCCGGCCGCACGAATCTCATAGGATTCAAGCGCGCGTTCGACGATATCAGCTATTGAGCGGTTTTCGCGACGAGCGAGTCGATGCGCAAGATCGCGTGCTTTTGCGCTGCGGACGGAAAGCTGGGGTTCGGCCATTTCAAACTCCCTTTTGAGAAAGATATAGCCTTTCCTGCCCTTGCCATCTAGATGGCAGATGATGGCACGCCATCACTTCAGCTCGATCTCGACGAAGGCGTATTCACCCTCATTGGCGCTGATCACGTCGTGCTCGACGCCTTCCTTGCGGAAATAGGGCGCGCCCTTCTTCATCTCGGCGAAGCTCTCGCCATCCTTGGTCACCAGTTTCACCTTGCCGTCCATCAGCGGCACCACGACATAGTCATGGCCATGGCGATGCCAGCCGGTATTGTCGCCCGGCTGGAAGCGGTATTCGGTGACGATGACGCGCTCATTGTCGATGAAGACGGTGGCCTTGGCGGATCCGGTCATATCATTTCTCCCTGCTTGCGCTGCCAACAGAAGACATGGATCGCCCGGATGTGAGGGCCAGAGCCTGTTACCAATGACGCCAACAAAAAGCCCGGCGCGAGTCCGGGCTTGATATCAGGAATTTCAGACAGGTCAGGCGAGGTTGCCATTGATCCAGTGCGACAGCGCGGTCTTCGGCGCCGCACCCACCTTCATGTCGGCCATTTCGCCGCCCTTGAAGATCATCAGCGTCGGGATCGAGCGCACGCCGAACTGGGCGGCAAGCTCGGGATTCTCGTCGATGTTCAGCTTGGCGATCTTGACCTTGGCGCCGAGTTCGGTGGCGATGTCTTCGAGCGCCGGAGCGATCTGCTTGCAGGGGCCGCACCATTCCGCCCAGAAATCGACGACGACCGGTACGTTGGCGTCAAGCACGTCAGCCTGGAAGTTGCTCTTGTCGACCTTCACGGTTGCCATATGGAAAAATCCTTTTGAAAGTTTTTGTACCACCAAATGTGGTGGCGATCGCGCCCTTCTTCAAGCAGGTGTTGTGTCACGCTCGCGTGAGTCGAGCAAGAGCGTCGTCCATGGCGCTGGCCGGCAGTTCGATCAGCCGTGGCGCCTCGGTGAACAGCAAGGCCGCCTTGATCGTGCGGCCGGGATAGAGCGGTTGCAGCAAGGCGCGATAGAGCGCGAGCTGCAGGACATAGGCCGGCGTAACCTCGGCCAGAGAGCCGGGCGCCGGCCGATTGGTCTTGTAGTCGACGATCGACACACTGTCCGATGTCACCGCCAACCGGTCGATCTTGCCGGAAATCGAGCGCTTCTTGCCCTTGACCTCCAGGCTGCCCATGATCGCGACCTCGGCGCGCGACGTCGGTGCAAACAGCTGACCGAAGCTGACGTCGGCAAGGATTGATGTGACCGAAGCCAGGGCCTTTTCACGCTCTGACGAAGGCCATTCTGCACCGGTTCGTGCGAGATAGCGTTCCGCCGCGCCCTGGCGTTCGGGCTCGGCAATGCCGGGCAACATCTGCAGCAGTTTGTGCAGGGCAAGCCCGTGCAGCACGGCAAAGCCCGGCTCGGCATCGGCGTCCAGCACCGGAGACGTCTTGTCGACCACAGCTTCCTTGCCTTCGTCTATCAGCGCCGAGGCACCGGATGGCGACAGCGGACGCGGCAGATCCTCGAAGGGCGGCAAGGGCCGGAACAAAGTCGCCGGCAAAGGTCCGAAAGCATCCGTCCGCCGCGCCTGCTCGCTGGAAACCTGTGCGACCGGCGGCAGCTTGGTGACATGGAAACGATGCACCGGCTCGCCGCCGGCGGGATGCGCACGCTGTTCGCTTTCCGGCGCGCCGATCAGCGCGCGGCTGACGATCGAGTGCCAGGTGCCGGCGTTCGGCGCCCGCTTGCCGTGATAGCCGCAGACGATCAGCCGGTCCTCGGCACGGGTCATGCCGACATAGAGCAGCCGGCGGTATTCGTCGTCGGCGAGTTCCCGTGCCCGCGCTGCCGCTGCTTTGGAAAAGCCGTTGGCGACGTCGCTGGCCGAGCGCCAGAGATAGCCCTTGCCGTCCCAGTTCGCGCCGGAGCCGTCGAAGGGCATCAGGCGCGGCAAATGCTGGTCGCTGAACGGGGCGGAACCGCCATCGACCAGGAACACGACCGGCGCTTCCAGCCCCTTGGCAGCGTGCACGGTCATGACCCGGACCTCGTCGCGGGTCTGGTCCATCTCCCGCTTGATCTCGGGACCGGCGTTTTCCAGCGTCGACAGGAAGGCTTCCAGCCCCGGCAGGCCGGTCCGCTCCTCGGCAAGGCAGAAGCTCAGGAACTCGTCGAGAATGTCGCCGGCTTCGGGCCCAAGCCGCGCGATCATCTTGCGGCGCACGCCATCGCGCGCCAGCAGGCAAGCGTAAAACTCGAACACCGGTTTGAAGGCGGCCTCGTTCGTCCAGATGTCGACCTGAGCGACGATCTTCGCCATTCTCTCGCTTTCGCCGGCGTGCTGGCGCAGCGATGCGATCAACGACAGGCCAGCCGGCCTCTGCGCGGCGAGCGTGAAAAGCGTCTCTTCCGGCAGATCGAAGATCGGGCTGCGCAGCACCGCGGCGAGCGACAGGTCGTCCTGCGGCTGGATGAGGAGGTGACCGAGCGCAATCAGGTCCTTGACCGCGATGTGCCCGGGCAGGCTCAGCCGGTCGGCGCCGGCGACCGGAATGTCGCGGCGTTTGAGTGCGCGGGTCAGCGCATGGACGAAGCGATCGCGCTTGCGCACCAGCACCAGGACATCGCCCGGCCGCAGCCGCTTGCCGCGACCCTCGATGATCTCACCGGTGCCGATCCAGCCGGCTATGGTGGCGGCGACGTTCTCGGCCACGCGCACCGCCGGCGCGTGCGCATGGTCGATGGCTTGCGTCCAGTCGTCGGGCTCATCGACGACATCGGCGCCGACTGACGGCCACACCTCGACATAGCCCGGTGCGTCGGTGCGGATCGCCTGGTGGCGCAGCGGATCGGGATCATGGCTGATGCCGCGCCGCACGCTCGCGTCGGCAAAGACGCGGTCGACCGCGGTCAGAACATCGTCGGTCGAGCGGAACGACCAGGTCAGCTTGAGGTCGGCAAAGGACGCCTCGGCGTCACGCACTCGTCCGGCGAACAACAGCCGGCTGTCGGCGAAGGAGTCCGGGGCAGCCCCCTGGAACGAATAGATCGACTGCTTCTCGTCGCCGACGGCGAAGACCGTGCGATGGACCCTGTCGCGCGCGCCCAAGCCGGCAAAGAATTCTTCCGCCAGCCGTTTCACCACTTCCCATTGGTCCGGACTGGTGTCCTGCGCTTCATCGAGCAGGATATGGTCGATGCCCTGGTCGAGCTTGTACTGCACCCAGGGGCCGGCGTCTGGTCGCGCCAGCAGGTTGACGGTGCGGGTGATCAGGTCGTTGAAATCGAGAAAGCCGCGGCTGCGCTTCAGCATTTCGTAGCGGGCGATCAGCCAGTCGGCGATGGTCAGCGCCGCTCTTGTACCCTCCAGCATCCGGAACAGGGCCAGCCGGTCGGTGGTTTCGACAATGGCGTTGGCGGCCGCGAGATAGCGCTCCGCCAGATCCGGCAGCCGGTCGACCAGGGCCTTCTTGAAGGCCTTTGCCGGGTCGTAGGCGTCGCCATCGGTCTTGAGGAAGGCTCGCGCGAGCAGTTGCAGGCGCCGAATGGGATCGCCCTCGGCGAAAGCCTGCCGCGCATAGGGCAGGATGTTGTTCAGCACCGATCTGGCGTCGGTGGCCTCGGCTGCGTGGGCAAAGCCGGCAAAATAGTCGGGCAGGAAACCCGGCAACGGCCATACCGAAGCGGCTATGCCTTCGGCGGACTGGCCGGCGCGGAAATCGAATTCGTCGAACAGGGCCTGGAAGCGCGTGCCGTCACGCCCGACGGCGTCGATGAAATTGCGCAAGCCGTCGCGCTTGCGCACGATCTCACCCAGCAAGGCGTCTAGCCCGGCTTCGCCGCCCCGATCGAGAATGGCGGCAAAAGCCTCAGCCAGATTCTTGTCACCGGCGGATGTGCCCGAAATCATCTCGCGGCGAGCCGCGGCAAACAGCGAGGCCTCCATCTGGCCGTCGAGCATCTCGAAATGGGCCGGGATATTGGCTTCCAGCGGGAACTGGTGCAGCACCGATTCGCAGAAGGCATGGATGGTCTGGATCTTCAGCCCACCGGGTGTTTCCAGCGCCTCGGCGAACAGGCGCCGCGCCCGGCGCATGGTCTCGAGATCGGGCCGGCGGCCCTCCAGCGCCTCGACCTTTGCCGCAAGGTCCGCGTCACCAAGCGTCGTCCACTCCGACAGCCTCGAGAACACCCGGTTCGACATGTTGGCGGCAGCGGCGCGCGTATAGGTCAGGCACAGGATCTTCGACGGATCGGTGCCGCGCAGCAGCAGCCGGATGACGCGCTGGGCCAGCACATGGGTCTTGCCGGATCCGGCATTCGCCGACACCCAGGCGGAATTGCCGGGATCGGCGGCGCGGGCCTGGCTGGTCGCGGTGTCGCTGGGGATCGGATAGGCCTTTTTCATGCCTCCCCTCCCTCGTCGCCGGCATCGCCGCCTGCCGACCATTCGAGCACGCGGGCAAGATGGTCATAGTCGCCATCGGTCTCGCCTTCGCGGAACGGCAGCGCGCGCGACAGATAACCCGTCGCAGGATCGGCATAGTGGATCAACAGCTTTTCCAGCCGCGCCCAGGCCTCTTCGGCAAGATCGGTCGCGGTCCGCGGCTGGCGGTTGTGTTCGAGGATGGATTCCTCGAACACCTCGCCATTCGGCTTCAGCCTGATGAAGGCCAGTTGAGAGGGCTCGCGCGCGCCCAAATCCTTGAAGGCGCCGCGCCTGAGCAGCGCGCCCTCCAACGCCAGTTGCGGCGCAAGCAGTGTGTGCGCCTGCGCCTTGGACGGCGAGGACCCCGTCTTGTAATCTAGTATGTCGGCCATGCCGCCGGCCAAAAGGTCAACGCGGTCGGCGTAGCCGGACAGAGTCACGCCGGATTGGCCGATGACGGTCTTTCCGGCGCGCTCCTCGGCATGGCGCCTTGTCACTGCATCGGCGCGCGTGCGCTCCCACTCGATGATGTTTGCGGCGAGTTTCTCGAAACGTGGCCACCACACGGCCTCGACATCCGCCGGAAGGTCGGCTTCGACGAAACAGACGCGGCCGGCGGCGATAAGGCCGGCAAGCGCATCGGGGGCGCGCGGATCGGCGACGCTGCCTGAGAACAGGTGCAGGATGGCGTGAAACAGCGTGCCGCGCTCGGCCGCACCAGGATCGCGAATGACCGGATCGAGCGGCATCAGGCCGAGGATGCGTCTTGCATAGACGGCGTAGGGGTCACGGCGCAGGGTCTCGATCTCGGTGACCGAGAAATGCGTCGGGCGCACCGACAAGGGCGGCTTCGGCTGCGGCCGTGGCGCGAAATCCTGCCTTGGGCCTGTATCCAGCGCGCGCGCCCAGGCGAGCAGTTCGTCGCCACGCCGGCGCAACTCTGCTGCCTGATCGTTGCCGATGAAGGTCAACAGCCGCTGCAGCCAGCGTGATGGCACGGCGGGTGCGTCGCCGGCACGCGCCGAGCGGGACAGCACGACCTTCCCAGCCCCCATGGCCATCTGGAAATCATGCGCGGCAAGGCCGATGCGCCGTTCCGGCGGTTCGAGGTCGATGCCGGTCTTCATCAGCCGCGACATGAAGCGGTCGCTCTCTGGCTTGCGCGGCCACACGCCCTCGTTGAGCCCGCCGATGACCAGCGTATCGACAGTCTGCAAGCGCGCTTCCAGCGCGCCCCAGATGGCGATGTTCCGGTCGGTGCCGTGTGCCGGCTTGACCGTTTCAGGCGCGATCAGCGCCGCCATGATATCGGGCCACTCGGTCGCCGCGAAGGATAGCGAAGCCGAAGCCGCGACCAGCCCGCGCAGCAGTTCGGCAAGCTTCTCGCCGGCGTCACCGGCATAGAGTTCGGCAAGGCCGCCATCGACGGTGCGGCCGAGATTTTCGAGGATGGCGACACTGGCCCTGACAAGCGCGGCAAGGTCGGCATCGTCCCGGCCGCGGAAGGCTGCGAGCGGCGCCAGCGCCTGCTTGAGACGTTCAAGCAAATTCCGGGCGGTTTCGATGGAGCGCACGGTCAGCCGGGAAAACCAGAAGGGGGGCCGGCTGCCGCCACCCAGGCCGGTGAGGCGAGCCTCAAACAGTTCCGGCAGCGAAACGATGTCGGGGCGGCCGGTGCCGCCGCGCAGCGCCACCAGCTCGACCAGTTCCGCCGCGTGGCGCACATCGGCCCGTTCGAGGCCGAGGCCAAGCAGCGGATGCTTGAGCAGCGACAGCAGGCCGACCGGATCGCCTGGCCTGAATAATGCCTCGAGCGCCAGCCTGAGCAGGCTGGCCGCGGGGGTGTTGGCGAGCGGCGTGCCACCGGAATCGTCGGCAACGACGCCGAAGCGCTGGAGCTCGATCGAGACGCGCCGCGCCAGCGCGCGGTCGCCGGTGACGAGAGCCGCCCTTTGGCCGGGCTGTTCGACCGCGCGCTTGAGCGCGACGGCGATGGCGACAGCTTCATCACGTTCGCTTGCAGCTTCGAGCAAGGTCACCTCGGCGAAGGCGCCGGCAATGTCGGACGCCGGGAAACCGGCACGTGTCTCGGCCCAGAGTTCGGTGGTCTCGGCCGGCCGCAGCGCTTCGCCGACAAGAGCGGCGCGGAGCGCCAGACGCGGTTCGGCCACGCCGAGCTCGTCGACGTCGCCGCGCAGCACGCCGACCTTGGCGATCAACCTGGCCAGGCCATATTGCGGGTGGCCGAGCACGGCTGGACGCGCGCCAGGCGCGGCGATTGCCTGGAACGACGCTTCGTCCAGCGTCCGGTCGAGGCCGGGCAGCACGATGGCGCCGCCGGGCAGGCCGGCGATGGCGGCAAGCAGTTCGGCCGTGGCGGGTATGGAGCCGGTCGAGCCCGCGGCGATAACGGGGCCAGCGGGCAGATTGCGCAGCAGCCGCGCCGCCTCGGCGCGGATCAGCGCACTGCGATGCGCGGCCGGATTGGAGCGGTCGCTTTCCGCGAGGAATTTCGGCCAGGCTTCGGTGACGATGCCGAGGAATTCGAGGGTCACCTGCCACCACCCGGCAAGGTTGCCGGTCACCAGATCGGTGAGCTTGGCCCAGTCGGTGCCTTCCGTCTCGATCTCGTCCATCAGCCGGGCGAGATCGCGCGCCAGCCAGATTGCGTCGGCGGTGGAAGCCGGGATGACGATCTCCTCGGCGAAAAGGGCGGCGACATGCGCCGGCAGCCGGCGTTTCCAGGCGCGCACCAGCGGCGTCAGCAGCAACAGGCGTTCGGTTGCCGAAATCGGCGGCGCGAGATCGATGGCCGCCGATGCCTCGGTCTCGAATGCGGCCTCATCCTCGTCGAACTCGCCCAGTGGCCGGATGACCGGCAGGATCGCCGAACCGCCGCCGCCGCGCGCCGCCAGGCTGTCGACAAAGACACCCCGCAAGGCGCGCGCGGCGCGGCGCGTCGGCACATAGATGGTGACATCGGCCAGAGCCAGCGGGTCGCCGTCAAACCGAAACCCCGGAACGAGACGGCCGGCAAGCAGGGCCTCGGCAAGCGTCGGCAGAAACGGCGCTCCGGGTGGAATCGAGAAAACGCGGCTCGAGCCGCTCATTGCAACTCGGCAAGCGCGCCGGCGACCGCCGCTTCCGCGAGCGCAATGGCATCGGGCGTACCGACGGTGATCCAATGGCCATGCATCGGCATGCCGAACAGCCTGCCCGCGGCGATGGTCGAATCGAAATAGGCATTGAGCGAATGCGGCCCGGCCGGTGCACCCTCGAACAGGCGCGGATGGACGATCGCCGCGCCGGCATAGATCAGCCCCGCCGGATCTCCCTTTGAACGCCGCAAGCCGCCGTCCGGCGCCACCAGGAAATCGGTGCTGCCGCAGTGTCCGGTCGCCTGTTGGAGATCCGCCAGCATCAGCAGAATATCCATTTTCGCCGCGTCCCATGCAAGGGCGAGGCGCTGGAGATTGAGAGGACCGTCATCGATCCAGAACGTGTCGGCGTTGAGGATGTAGAAGGGCTGATCGCCCAGTTCCCGCAACGCCTTGACGATGCCGCCGGCGGAATCGAGCAGTTGTTCGCTCTCGTCGGAAATGACGATGTTTGGCGCGCGGCGGGCAGTGACATGGGCGACGATCTGTTCGGGAAAGTAGTGGACGTTGACGACCGCCTTGCCGACGCCGGCGGCCGCCAGGCTGTCCAGGCTCCAGTCGAGCAACGTCTTGCCGGCAATCCTGACCAGCGGCTTGGGAATGGTGTCGGTGATCGGCCGCATGCGTTTGCCAAGGCCGGCGGCAAGTACGATGGCGGTGTCCGGTCCTGCTGTCACAGCGCTCGCTCCTCCAGCAAACCGTGGGCGTCGTAGAACTCGCGCAGGCTTGCCAGCGCCGGATGAGACAAGGCCCGGCGCAGATAATCGCGGATGCGCGGCAGGTGCTTCAGATAGTAGGGCTTGCCGTCGCGTTTTTCGAGACGGACGAAGATGCCGAGGATCTTGGAATTTCGCTGCGCCGCCATGATGGCGTAGGATTCCAGGAAGCTTGCTTCGTCGAAAGCACCGGCTGCGTGGCGCGCCGCGACATAGGCATCGAGCGCCGCTCTCTCGAGCTCGGGCGACATCGTAACACGAGCGTCCATGGCAAGCGAAGCGACGTCATAGGCGGACGGGCCGATCAGCGCATCCTGGAAATCGACGATGCCCAGCCGGTCATGGCCGGAACGATCACCGCGCCAGATGATGTTGGGTGAATGGAAATCGCGCAGCATCAGCGTGACCTCGCGGCCTTGCAGCCGGTCGAGGAGCGCGTTCCATTCCTTGTGGTAACCGGCGCGCAAGGCATCGCTTGCCGGGGCGCCGGAGATTGCAGGCACGTACCAGTCGACCAGCAGGTCGGCTTCGATCATCATCGCATCGCGGTCGAAGGGTGGCACGTCGTGGAAGCCGCCGTGTCCCGTTTCCAGGCGCCGCGGCCAATTTCTGCCATGCATCATGGCCAGCAGCTCGGCCGCCGCCGCGCAGCGCTCGGCGACCGGCTGGCCATCGCTGCCGAGGAACCCTTCGGAACCAAGATGTTCGAGCAGCAGGAATCCCTGTTCCTGGTCTTCGGCATGGATTTCCGGGACACTGACGCCGCCGGCCCTCAAGGCGCGGTCGATGGCGACGAAGGCGGAGACCGACTGGGCGGTATGAGCGATCTCGGCATAGGGCCTGCCATCGCGCACCGGGGGGCCGAGCACCAGCCGTGGCGAATTCATCAGCACTCGCGGCTTCTGGTCCGGCAGCGAAACGATCTCATAGGAGCGGGCCGAGGCATCGCCAATGAAATGGCGGCGTTGCGCTTCCCCCCAGCCTGCGTTCACGAGAAAGTCGCGCATGGCCAGCGACCGTGCCGCCCGATCGAAGGCATCACCCTGCCCTGACAATCGCGCCAGCCGTCCGTCGCCATGCTGGACGAGCTCTATCAGGATCGTGGTTTTCGGCAGATGGGCTTCCGCCCGTTCCGGCCATTCGACCAAAGCAGCACCCTGCGCCAGGGCTTCGTCGAACCCAAGCTCATCGAGCTCGTCCGCCGAGGACAGGCGGTAGAGATCGAAATGATGGACCGGAATGCGGGTGTCGTAGCTCTGCACCAATGTGAAGGTCGGACTCGGAACGTCGAGGCCGGCATCGTCGGCCAGGGTCCTGATCAAGGCCCGCGCCAGCGTCGACTTGCCGGCGCCCAGATCGCCCTTGAGGGCAAGCACATCGCCCGGGCGCAGCGACAGCGCCAGATCTTCGCCCAGCCGCGCTGTCTGGGTCTCGTCGGCGAGTGAACGCTCCAGCACCAATCCGGTCATCGAGCGCGCTACTCGGCCGCGGCGCGGATGCCCGGCATGTCTGGAAAGGTGCAGATGACGGTCGTGCCCTTGTCCTTGCCGGTTTCGATGCGAACGCTGCCGCCATGCAGCTCGACGAAGCTCTTGACGATCGACAGGCCGAGGCCGGCGCCGCGCCGGCGGCCGCCATTGGCGCGCGGCTCGAAACGGCGGAACACCGAATCAAGCACATCCGGTGGCATGCCGGGGCCGTCGTCATGAACCGAGAATTCCACCCCATCCGCCAGATGGCGGCAAGTGAGCCGGATGATGCTGGCTTCCGGGGCGTAATTGGCGGCGTTGCTGAGCAGATTGTAGAGGATCTGGCGGACGCGGACCTCATCGCCATGAAACGTCTTCGGCGCCGCGACGGCGTCGACCTGGAGACTGATCGAATGCTCTTCCAGCCGGTCGGCCACCAGTTCGGCCGCAGCGGCGATGGTGCGATCGACCTGCACCTCGGAAATGTCGAGCTGCATGATGCCGGCGTCCACCGTCGCCAAGTCGAGGATATCGTTGACGATGGTGAGCAGGACCGAGGAGGACGAGCTGACATGCTCGACATATTCGCGCTGCTTCTGCGTCAGCGGACCGGTCGTGGGCTGCGACAGGAGTTCGGTGAAGCCGATGATGTTGGTCAGCGGCGAGCGCAGTTCATAGGAGACGTGCTGGACGAATTCGTTCTTGAGCTGGTCGGATTTTTGCAGCGCCTCGTTCTTGTCCTTCAGCGCCCGCTCGACATGGACGCTGTCGGTAACGTCGACGAAGGTCATCATCACCTGCCCGTTGGGCAGCGGGATCATGGCGTAACTCAGCACATTGCCGTTGTTGAGCTCGGTCTGTCCGTGGCGGTCGCGGCGCTCGTCGTCAAAGCCGGTGATGGCGGCAACGAAGCTGGGCCAGGGGCTGTCCGCGGCCTGCCGGTCGCAGAGGTCACGTATCGCCGACACATGGACGCTGGGCTTGGCCGCTTCACCGCTCAATCCCCAGAGAGTGGCAAAGGCGGGATTCGACAGCCGGAGCCTGCCGTCGGGTCCGAACACCGCCACGCCTTCGGCAAGATTGTCGAGCGTTTCGCCTTGGACCCGCACCGCTGTCTGGTAGCGGCTCTCGAGGTCCATCTTCTCGGTCAGGTTCTCGAACACCCAGGTCACGCCGCCCTTGGGCTGCGGGTTGGCGACGACGCGAATTGTCTTGCCATCCGGCAGATGCCACCAATGTTCCTGGGATTCGACGGCGCGATAGGCGCCGAGCAGGCCTTCCTTCCAGCGGCGCCATTCAGGCTGTTCGGCGATCTTGCCTTCGCTGCGCAGCCGGTCCAGCAGCAAGGCATTGTCGGGTGCGCTGTGCAGGAAGCCGGCGTCCAGCCCCCAAAGCTTCTGGAAGGCCTGATTGAAGAACCGCAGCTTCTCGTCGGTGTCGAAAATGGCGACCGCCGTGTTGAGCTGGTCGAGCGTGTCGGCGTGGCTTCGCACGGTCCGTTCGTATTCGCCGCGAACGGTCTCGATGGCACTGGTGTCGCAGGCAAGGCCGGCCGAGCCATCGCTGCCGGCGAAATCGGTGACCGCGAACACACGGCGGTCACCTTCGATCACGGTGGACAGCGACTGCTCGAAAACCGGATGCGTCTTGTGCTGGGCGGCAATAGCATCGCGCGCCTGGCCGCCGAGGAACTCCTTTTTCTCCCGAACCGCGGCTTCGGCATTTTCGGCTTCGACGGCATCGGCATAGGCGCGGTTGACCCACTTCAACCCGCCATCCTCGCCGCGGAGCCATGCCGGCATGTTCAGCGCGTCGAGCAGGCCGATCATCGTGTCGTGGTCGGCGGCCAGCCGCTGGTTCTCGATCTTCAGCCTGGCCTGGCTGCGCTGCGTCTCCGAGAGCGAGACAAAACGCACGAGCACATGCGCGGCACTCTTGCGGCCATGCACTTCGAGCGGCGCGCCGGCCTGCGATTCGATGACGAGGTCGAAGGGTCTGGCCTTTTC
This sequence comes from Mesorhizobium sp. M0011, assembly GCF_040324155.1. Taxonomy (NCBI): domain Bacteria; kingdom Pseudomonadati; phylum Pseudomonadota; class Alphaproteobacteria; order Hyphomicrobiales; family Phyllobacteriaceae; genus Mesorhizobium; species Mesorhizobium sp. M0011. The sequence continues at coordinate 85,315 of NZ_JAMYVQ010000022.1, forward strand.
GCGCAATCCCGCGACGGCATGTTCGAGTGCCGCCGCCGAACGCGGCATCAGCCAGCGGCCGAAAGCAAGAAAAGCGGCCCTATCCTCGGGAGCGCCGCTTTCGACGGGCAATGTGCCGATGAGCTCGGGCTTCTTGTTTTCCGCGGCCCAGACGACGACGCGCTGGTCGCGCAGATTGAGCAGCGCCTCCGAACGGCGGAGCGCCGCGTTGATGTCGGCCAAGCGGCTCCTGAGTTCGACATTCTCCGCCGAGGTGCGGGCTCTTTCGCGGATGAGAACGATGGCCGATATCAGCGCGGCACCAGTCACGCCGACGAACACGGCAAGCTGCATGACCTCGATGGCGCTCAGCGACAGTCCGGCGACGCTGGCAGCAGCGGTTTCGGCATGCGCGACGGCGCCAGCCAAGGGGACCGTGAGCGCGGAGGTGGCAAGAAATGTCGACGCGCGGGCGCGCCAGGACAGGCTCCCGCCTTCCAGGGCGGAGCCAGCAATCCCCGAATCGTCATGGCCGCCGGAAACGGCCCGTCCCGCTCTGTGCGGGTGTTGCCCCGGCATGTCTTGGTCCTCTCCGCCGCCTGAATGCAAGACCGCCCTGATGCGTGCCTCTCTTGACCCTCTCGGGCTGGAAGCATCGCCGAATCACCTGACAATAACCCCTCGCCGAATCGCCGTGAAGGCTGATGCGCGCAAAAATATGGCCGGGCGAAAAGTCAATCGCCCGGCCTCAATATCTGGTAGCAATTTTAGCTTTGGTTAATAGCGGTAGTGTTCCGGCTTGAACGGACCCTGCGGCGTGACGCCGATATAGGCGGCTTGTTCACCCGACAGTTCGGTCAAGCGGGCGCCGAGCTTGTCGAGATGCAGGCGCGCGACCTTTTCGTCGAGATGCTTGGGCAGGACATAGACCTGGTTCTCGTACTGGCCGGGCTTGGTGTAGAGTTCGATCTGGGCCAGCACCTGGTTGGTGAAGGATGCCGACATGACGAAGCTCGGGTGGCCGGTGGCGTTGCCGAGATTGAGCAGCCGCCCTTCCGACAAAAGGATCATCCGCTTGCCGTCCGCGAAGGTGATCATGTCGACCTGCGGCTTGACGTTTGTCCATTTCAAATTGCGCAGCGCGGCGACCTGTATCTCATTGTCGAAATGGCCGATGTTGCCGACGATGACCATGTCCTTCATCGAGCGCATATGGTCGAGGGTGACGACATCCTTGTTGCCGGTGGTGGTGATGACGATGTCGGCGGTGGGGGCCGCATCTTCCAGCGTGACGACTTCAAAACCGTCCATCGCCGCCTGCAGGGCGCATATCGGATCGACCTCGGTGACCTTGACGCGGGCGCCGGCGCCCTTGAGCGAGGCCGACGAGCCCTTGCCGACGTCGCCATAACCGCACACGACAGCGACCTTGCCGGCCATCATCGTGTCGGTGCCGCGGCGGATGCCGTCGACCAGCGATTCCTTGCAGCCATATTTGTTGTCGAACTTCGACTTGGTGACCGAGTCGTTGACGTTGATGGCGGGGAAGGGCAGCAGGCCCTTCTTCTGCAGTTGGTAGAGCCGGTTGACGCCGGTGGTCGTCTCTTCGGTGACACCGCGGATCGCCGCCTTCTGCTTGGTGAAGAAGCCGGGCGAAGCCTTCAGGCGCTTCTTGACCTGGGCGTAGAAGTATTCCTCTTCCTCGCTCTGCGGGTTGGACAGCACATCCTCGCCTGCCTCGGCGCGGGCGCCGATCAGGATGTACATGGTGGCATCGCCGCCATCATCGAGGATCATGTTGGAGAGGCCGCCATCGGCCCACTGGAAGATCTTGTCGGTGTAGTCCCAATACTCCTCGAGCGACTCGCCCTTGACGGCGAACACCGGGATGCCGGCTTCGGCGATGGCCGCGGCCGCATGGTCCTGGGTCGAGAAGATGTTGCAGGAGGCCCAGCGGATATCGGCGCCCAATTCCTTCAGCGTCTCGATCAGCACCGCCGTCTGGATCGTCATGTGCAGCGAACCGGTGATGCGCGCGCCCTTGAGCGGCTGCTTGGGACCGAATTCCTCACGGCAGGCCATCAGGCCCGGCATTTCGGTTTCGGCGATCTCGAGTTCCTTGCGGCCCCAGCCGGCAAGCGAGATGTCGGCGACCACATAGTCCTTGCTACCCGTCATGGCAGTACTCCGATGCGAATGTTGTGCTTGCGAATTTGTTGCGGACACGCCCGCGCCGGTCGGCGCGTCGAAGGGCGCGAATTGCCGGCCTGACTAGCAGATCGGAGCAGGGTCGACAATGGGATATAAAGAAATCTTTATCCCTGCATGTCTCTCAGACGCGCATCTGCACTCAGCATTCCTCGCCAAAGCGGGACGCCACCAGCTGCTCCAGCGCGTCGATGACCTGCCGGGCCTCCGGCCCGCTGGCGGTGACGCGGATCGAATAGCCGGGGCTTGCCGCCAGCATCATCAGGCCCATGATCGAGGTGCCGCCGACCTTGACGCCATCCTTCTCGACATGCACCGAGGCATCGAAGCCGCTGGCCAGCTGGACGAACTTCGCCGAAGCGCGCGCATGAAGGCCACGTTGGTTGATGATGGGAAAATCCCGGACAATTTGGTCTTTTTCCGGGGACAGCGCGGTCATTTGCTGCTCAGGAGCTGGCTGGCGACGTTGATGTATTTGCGGCCGGCGGCCTGAGCCTCATCGAGCGCGGCGGCCATATTGTCGCCCTTGCGGATCGAGGAGAGCTTGATCAGCATCGGCAGGTTCATGCCGGCGATCACCTCGGTGCGGCCGGATTCCATCACCGAGATGGCAAGGTTGGAGGGCGTGCCGCCGAACATGTCGGTCAGCACGATGACGCCCGCCCCGGTATCGACACGGGCAACAGCGTCGACGATGTCGCGGCGACGCTGCTCCATATCGTCGTCGGCGCCGATCGCCACGGTTTCGAAATTGTCTTGTGGCCCGACGACATGTTCCACGGCATGTCGAAACTCGGCGGCCAGTTGACCGTGCGTTACAAGCACGAGTCCGATCATTCTTTGGTGGCTCCCGTCATCGCCGCTTCACAGGCGCATTTTATGCTCGCCAGCCATTCCAGGCGGCGGGAGCGCTATCTTGTCGACGCGCGGCCCGTTGACAAGCCCAAAATTGCGCAGGCCCATGCCATTTTGACGCATTGCAGCAGAAAACCCGGGGCAGATCATAGAAAAGGCGCGATCGACAGCCGCGCCATCACGGCGGGCAAGGCCGTGGCGGCGTTACGCTCGGCAAGGTCGATACGCGGCACTGGGCAGCCTGCGACCGGCTCGCTGATTTCCTCCTGGAAGCGGGCCATCTCTGCCTTTGGCACCAGCCTCACATGCAGGTCGATCACTCCACCCGGCTCGAACGGCAGCGGGCGCGGCATGAACCCAGGCACTTCGGCAAGACCGGCGATGGTCGCCGGCACGCGACAGACCAGTCGCCCGGAGCGGGCCGCGGCAAGCAGCCTGTCGTCACCGATCAACCGCGAGAACAGCCCGCGCGCGCGGCAATGGTCCAGGAGTGTCAGCGCCAGCGTCGTCTTGCCGGCACCAGACGGCCCGGTGATAAGGACGCCGCGCTCGCCGATCAGGATCGCGGTTCCGTGAATGTTTTCAGGCTGCGCAACTGGATCATGCACGATCTTGCCCGAAAGCCGGTTCCCACTTTTCGGGATCATGCTTCGGCCGGCAGCGTCACGACAAAGCGCGCGCCCTTGATCTCGCCGGGCTTGGTGCCAGGGATGTTCTCGGCGGTCAGCGTGCCGCCATGGGCCTCGACGATCTGCCTGGATATCGACAGGCCAAGGCCCGAATTCTGGCCGAACGCCTCGCCGGCAGGCCGGTCGGTGTAGAAGCGTTCGAAGATGCGGTCGATGTTGTCGGCACGGATGCCGGGACCATTGTCGTCGACGGTGACGATGTTGAACTTGCCGGCGCGTGCCAGCGACAGGCTGATATGGCCATGGTCCTCGGGAACGAAGGAACGGGCGTTCTCGATCAAATTGGTGATGACCTGGCCTATGCGAAGATCATGCCCGACGACGACATAGCCTTTGACGCCCTGCGGCAGCTTGGCGACCTTGAACTCGATCTCGACCGCCTTCTTGTTGCGCGTGGCTTCACGCGAAACGGCGACGAGATCGGTGATGAATTTCTTCAGGTCGACCGTTCCGGCATCTTCACGCGCCAGCTCCGCATCAAGGCGTGAGGCGTCGGAAATATCGGTGATGAGCCTATCCAGCCGCCTGACATCGTGCTGAATGATGTCCATCAGCCGCCCGCGCGAATTGTCATTCTTGGCCAGCGGCAAGGTTTCCACCGCGCTGCGCAGCGACGTCAGCGGGTTCTTCAGCTCATGCGATACGTCGGCCGCAAAGCTTTCGATCGCTTCGATGCGGGCGTAGAGCGCGTTGGTCATGTCGCGTATGGCGATCGACAGATTGCCGATCTCGTCCTGGCGGTCGGAAAAGTCCGGGATTTCCTCACGGCTTTTGACGCCGCGCCGCACCCGTACCGCCGCTGCCGACAGCCGGCGCAGCGGATTGGCGATGGTGGAGGCGAGCAGCATCGACAGGATGGCGGTGACCAAGGCCGCGATGCCGAAGACGCGCAGGATCGCCTTGCGCTCGGCGGCGACGATCTTGTCGATGTCGCCGCCTTCGGTCGACAACATCAGCACGCCGAGAACGGCGCGGAAGCGCTGGATCGGCACCGCCACCGAAACGATCTGCTCGCCCTGTTCCGAGACGCGCACAATGGTCGACGGACTGCCGGTGAGAGCCTTGACCACTTCCGGGAAAGCGGCGCCATTGCCGCCCGGCTGCTCGTGATAGACCGGCAGCTCGGTGTTGCGGAAGAAGTCGAAGACGAATTTCTGGATGCGCTCGACAAGATCGGGCTCTTCCTCTTCAACCGGCGGCAGGTCGTAGCGCAGGATCTGGCCGCGCGAATAGAGGTGGCGCGAATCGAGCAGCAGATTGGCGTCGCGGTCATAGATGCGTGCGCGGGTCCTGGTCGGCGAGATCAGCCTTCTCAGCACCGGCGCGACCCGCTCCGGGTTGATCGGGAAGTCGAGATTGTCGAGCTGGTCGGAGCCGGGTCCCAGGCTTTCGCCGGCCTGCAGCTCAAGCAGCTTTTCCGGGTCGATGCTGATCGAATCCGTCTCGACGGTCGCCGACGCGGCAATGGCGCCGGCGATGATCTCGCCCTGGGTCATCAGGCTTTCGACGCGGGCGTCGATCAGTCCGTCGCGGAAGGTGTTGAGATAGAGGATGCCGGTCACCAGGACGGCGAGGCCGGCAAGGTTGAGGAACAGGATACGCCGCGTCAGGCTGGAAAAGATATGATGACCAAGGAAGCGGCGCATCGGCACCGTGATCTTCGAGACGAAGGACGGCATGATCCGCGACGGCCGCCTGGAGGCGCCCGCCGGTCTTGTTCGCTGTGCTTCCACTGCCATCGAATAGCAGGCCCTGCTACTTACGCTTCGCGGAACCGGTATCCGACTCCGTAAAGGGTTTCGATCATCTCGAAGTCGTCGTCGACGGCCTTGAACTTCTTGCGCAGGCGCTTGATGTGGCTGTCGATGGTGCGGTCGTCGACATAGACCTGTTCATCATAGGCCGAATCCATCAGCGCATCACGGCTTTTTACGACGCCTGGACGCTGCGCCAGCGAATGCAGGATCAGGAACTCGGTGACGGTGAGCGTCACCGGCTCGCCTTTCCAGGTGCAAGTGTGGCGCTCCTGGTCCATGACGAGCTGGCCGCGCTCGAGCGAGCGGGCCTGCTGGCTTGGCGTCTTGGCGGCAGCCTCGCGGGCACTGGCGCGGCGCAGCACGGCGCGCACGCGCTCGACCAGCAGGCGCTGCGAGAAGGGTTTGCGGATGAAGTCGTCGGCGCCCATCTTGAGACCGAACAACTCGTCGATCTCATCGTCCTTGGAGGTCAGGAAGATCACCGGCAGGTCGGACTTCTGGCGCATCCGGCGCAGCAGTTCCATGCCGTCCATGCGCGGCATCTTGATGTCGAGGATGGCAAGGTTCGGCGGGCGTGCCGCCAGGCCTTCCAGCGCCGACGCACCATCCGTGTAGGTCTCGACGCGATACCCCTCGGATTCCAAGGCGATCGACACCGATGTCAGAATGTTGCGGTCGTCATCGACAAGCGCGATTGTTGCCATTTCAAGCGGCTCCCTCATGAGCTGTCCCTTCTGTCGTAGAGAAGGGGCTTTTGCAGGACAAATTAGGTACAAAATGTGGCATAGGCCTTGTCCGCTGTCACGCGCGGCATGCCGGCGGCCACAATCCTACCTCGACATGGGTTGGACGAACGTACATCGCCAATCCTTTGGGCAACCGCGAAACTTTTTGCACATATAAACGATTTAAACAACTTTCAAAATATTTAAATCGATTAATGATTTGATATCATTTGCCTTTTCTGGTTCTGACCATCTCAGCCCGCGTAGTGGGCGTGCTGGAAACGTGCCGGCAAAGATGCGGCAAATCCAAGAGGGACACTCGATGTCGGAAGTCGGCAAACGCAATTCCGCCTGCGCGATCGATCATATCGGCCTGAAAACCACCGGCGTGGTGCACTATAATTTCGGTGCGGCTACCCTTTATGAGGAATCGATCCGGCGCGGCGAGGCCCGCTTGACCGCCCATGGCGCGCTGGTCGCCGAGACCGGCCAGCACACCGGCCGCTCGCCCAAGGACAAGTTCGTCGTCCGCAACGGTGACACCGAACCACATGTCTGGTGGGAGAACAACAAGGCGATCTCGCCGGCCCAGTTCGACACGCTGCTCGCCGATTTCCAGGCGCATGCCGCGGACAAGGATCTATACGTCCAGGATCTGGTCGGCGGCGCCGATGCGGAGTCGAGGCTGCCGACCAGGGTGATCACCGAATTTGCCTGGCACTCGCTGTTCATCCGCAATCTGCTCATTCGTCCCGGTGCCACCGAACTCGAGCAGTTCGTGCCCGAGATGACGATCATCGACCTGCCGTCCTTCCGCGCCGATCCCCTCCGTCACGGCAGCCGCACCGAAACGGTGATCGCCGTCGATCTTTCGCGCAAGATCGTGCTGATCGGCGGCACCTCCTATGCCGGCGAGATGAAGAAGTCGGTGTTCACCATGCTCAACTATCTCCTGCCGGCGAAAGGCGTGATGCCGATGCATTGCTCGGCCAATGAGGGTGCGGCCGGCGACGCCGCCATCTTCTTCGGCCTGTCGGGCACCGGCAAGACGACGCTCTCGGCCGATCCCTCGCGCACGTTGATCGGCGACGACGAGCATGGCTGGGGACCGCACGGCATCTTCAATTTCGAAGGCGGCTGCTACGCCAAGACGATCAAGCTGTCGGCGGAAGCCGAGCCGGAAATCTTCTCCACCACGCAGCGCTTCGGCACGGTGCTGGAAAATGTCGTGCTCGACGCCGATGGCGTGCCGGATTTCAACGACGGAAGGCTGACCGAAAACACACGCTGCGCGTACCCGCTGGACTTCATCCCCAATGCCAGCAAGACCGGCCGCGCCAACCATCCCAACAACATCATCATGCTGACCGCCGACGCCTTCGGCGTGATGCCGCCGATCGCGCGGCTGACCCCGGCGCAGGCGATGTATCACTTCCTCTCCGGCTACACCGCCAAGGTGGCCGGAACCGAAAAGGGGGTAACCGAGCCCGAAGCGACGTTTTCGACCTGTTTCGGTGCGCCGTTCATGCCGCGCCATCCTTCCGAATACGGCAATCTGCTGCGCGAGCTGATTGCAGGCCACGGCGCCGATTGCTGGCTGGTCAATACCGGCTGGACCGGCGGCGCCTACGGCACCGGCAAGCGCATGCCGATCAAGGCGACGCGCGCCTTGCTTGCCGCCGCACTTGACGGCTCGCTGAAGACGGCCGAGTTCCGCACCGACCCTCATTTCGGTTTCGAGGTGCCGGTGGCTGTCCCGGGCGTCGACAGCGGCATTCTCGACCCGATGATTCTGGACCCCCGGGCGACCTGGGCCGACAAGGCCGGCTATGACCGGCAGGCGGCAAGGCTGGTCGGCATGTTCGCCGTCAATTTCGAGAAATTCGAAAGCCATGTCGACGCCGTGGTGCTGGGCGCCGCGCCGCGCATGCAGGAAGCGGCGGAGTAATCGCGCCACAGGGTTCAGCTTTCGTTGAAAGGCCCGGTTCGATCGGGCCTTTTCTTTTTCGATCCGCCGCGCCATGACTGCGGCATGGCGAGCGACGACAACATCATCATATCAGGCGATGCGGTTATCCATCCGGGCGACCTGCACGAGGATTTCATCCGCTCGTCCGGTCCCGGCGGTCAGAACGTCAACAAGGTGGCGACGGCGGTGCAACTGCGCTTCGACGCGGCCAACGCAACGGGTCTGTCGGAGCGCGTGCGCGAGCGGACGATCAAACTTGCCGGCCAGCGTGCCACCAAGGACGGTGTCATCGTCATCGAGGCAGGCCGCTTCCGCACCCAGGAACAGAACCGGGCGGATGCGCGGGCACGGCTGACGGCATTGGTCGCCAAGGCCGCCGAACCGCCACCGCCGCCGCGCAAGAAGACACGGCCATCGAAGGGCGCCGTGGAGCGGCGGCTGAAGAGCAAGGCCGGGCGCGGCACGATCAAGAAGCTGCGCGGCCGGGTGGAGAACGATTAAGCACCACACCAATCACGCGCACAAAACGACTTCCCATTTTGGGCCGCAGATGCAAGGTTCAACCATTGCCATTAGCAAGGGAGACCCAAGGATGGGCATGTTCGATTTCGTCAAGAGCGTCGGCAAGAAACTGGGCATCGGCGGTGACGACGAAGCCGCACCCTCGGCCGACACACTCAAGAAGGAGCTCGATTCGCACAAGCTCGGCACCGATGGCGTCGACGTCGTCGTCAAGGGCGACACGGCGGTGCTGAAGGGTGTGGTCAAGGACCAGTCGATCTTCGAAAAGGCGGTCATCGCCGTCGGCAACACGCTCGGCGTCTCCAAGGTGCAGGCGGACGAATTGCAGGTCGCGCCAGCACCTGGCACGGCCGCCGTCCCCGCCCAGGAGCCCACCTTCTACACCGTGAAGAAGGGCGACAATCTCTGGAAGATCGCCGAGAAAAGCTACGGCAAGGGCCAAGGCGTCAAGAACACGGTCATCTTCGAGGCCAACAAGCCGATGCTGACCCATCCCGACAAGATCTATCCGGGCCAGGTGCTGCGCATCCCAGATCTCGCCTGATCGAGGCGATTGCCAATTTGCGAAAAGCAATTCCAGGAAAAGTGTGAAACGGTTTTCCGTTCGGAATTGTGCCAAACAAAGAGTTAGAACGGCGGCTTTCGGGTCGCCGTTTTCATTTGATCGTGACATTTTACGGTTCCGAACCATCCGGGAGGTGACCGAATCCGTGCTCGTTCTGCCCAAAGGTGTCCGCCACATGCCGGCTTACCTGTCACGCAGTGTCCAGGAGACGCTGGTCGATGAGGTGCGAAGCATCGTGCAGCAAGCGCCGCTGTTCGTGCCTGCCATGCCGCGCACCGGTAAGGAGATGAGCGTGCGCATGACCAATTGCGGCCCGCTCGGCTGGGTCACCGACAAGGAACAGGGCTACCGCTACCAGCCGACGCATCCCGCGACAGGCTCACCATGGCCGCCAATCCCGGAGGCGCTGCTCGAGCTGTGGCGGCAGGTATCGGGCTATCCCAATCCACCGGAAGCGTGCCTGATCAATTTCTACACGCCGGATGCAAAAATGGGGCTGCATCAGGACCGCGACGAGGCTGATTTTTCGGCGCCGGTCGTCTCCGTCTCACTGGGCGACGATTGCCTGTTCAGGGTCGGCCAGACGACGCGTGACGGGGCGACCCGGTCGTTCAGGCTGCAAAGCGGTGACGTCGTGGTGCTCGGCGGCGAGGGGCGGCTGTGCTTTCACGGCGTCGATCGGATCTATCCCTCGACCTCGGCACTGCTGAAAAACGGTGGGCGGATCAATCTGACATTACGACGGGTGACGAAGCCGGCCGTCACAGCTTCCTGAGCGCCACTTCCTCGATCAGGTGGTCGGCGCCCTTGCGCAGGATGAGGTCGGCGCGCGCTCGCGTCGGCAGAATGTTCTCGCGCAGATTCTTCAAATTGATGTTGGTCCACAGGCCTTCGGCGATGGCGCGCGCCGAACCCTCCGACAGCTGCGAATAGCGGTGAAAGAAGGAGTCCGGGTTGCGGAAGGCGGTCTCACGCAGCCGCATGAAGCGGGAAATGTACCAGTTGTGGATCAGCTTTTCGTCGGCATCGATGTAGATGGCGAAGTCGAAGAAGTCCGACAGGAAAGGGACGATCTTGCCGTCCTGCGGCAGCTTGCCGGGCTGCAGGACATTGATGCCTTCGAAGATCAATATGTCGGGCCGGTCGATGGTGACGAACTCGCCAGGAATGACGTCATAGGTCAGGTGCGAATAGACAGGCGCGCGGACATCGGGCAGCGCCGACTTGATGCCCGACAGGAAGCGCAGCAGCGCGCCCACATCGTAGCTGTCGGGGAACCCCTTGCGCTCCATCAGGTTCTCGCGGCGCAGGACCTCGTTGGGCAGCAGGAAGCCGTCGGTGGTGATGAGATCGACCTTGGGGCTCGACGGCCAGCGCGCCAGCAGTTCCTTCAGCACGCGTGCGGTGGTCGATTTGCCGACGGCGACCGAACCGGCGATGCCGATGATGAAGGGCGTCTTGACCACGTCGACCGCGTTGAAGAAGGCCTGGCGTTGCCGAAACAGCAGCTGGCTCGCTTCGACATGCGCGGACAAAAGCCGCGACAGCGACAGATAGATGCGCGTGACCTCTTCGAGATCGACCGGATCGTTGAGCGAGCGCAGGCGGCGGAATTCGTCCGCGCTCAGCGTCAGCGGCGTGTCGGCACGGAATTGCGACCATTGATCGGCGGAGAAGAAACGAAAGGGGGAATATTTCTCGGTTGGCGCGAGCTGATCCATCGAGATACCTGCCCTCCTCGCGGTCAGCCCTTGGGCCGTGACGCCTTCTCGGCGATGCCCGAACGCCGGGTGCGGCCTTCGAGTTCCCTAAGCACGTCGCTCAGCGGAACCCCGGAGAGGCCGAGAACGACGAGCCAATGATATATAAGATCGGCACTTTCCGAAACGAGGGCCGGTTTGTCACCCTTGACGGCGGCAATCACCGTCTCGACCGCCTCCTCGCCGAGCTTCTGCGCCGCCTTGTCGATGCCGCGCGCGAACAATTTTGCCGTCCACGAGTCCGGGTCGCCGGAATGGGCACGTTCCCTGATGGTTTCTTCAAGATCTGACAGCGAAAACTCAGCCATGGCGTCATCTATCTGCTTGTTTAAGCATGATCTTTTCCGAAAACCGGTTCCCACTTTTCGGGATCATGCTTTAGGGCCGATTATTCACAGAGTCCAGCCGCATCGGCAGCCCCGCGGCAGCCATATGCGCCTTGGCCTGCGCTATCGTGTAGGTGCCGAAATGGAAGATCGACGCCGCCAGAACCGCGCCGGCATGGCCGTCGCGAATGCCTTCAACCATGTGGTCGAGCGTGCCGACGCCGCCGGAAGCGATCACCGGCGCGCGCACAGCGTCTGATATCGCGCGGGTCAGCGCGATGTCGTAGCCGGCCTTGGTGCCGTCCCGATCCATCGAGGTCAGCAATATCTCGCCGGCGCCGCGATCGACCATTTTCCGCGCGAACTCGACCGCGTCGATGCCGGTCTTTTCGCGGCCGCCATGGGTGAAGATCTCCCAGCGGTCGGCCTCACTGGTGCCCGACACCTTCTTGGCGTCGATGGCGACGACGATGCACTGGTTGCCGAACTTGTCGGCGACCTCAGCGACAAAATCCGGGTTCTTCACCGCGGCCGTGTTGATCGACACCTTGTCGGCGCCGGCCAAGAGCAGCTTCCTGATGTCGGCGACCTGGCGCACGCCGCCGCCGACGGTCAGCGGCATGAAGCATTGTTCGGCGGTGCGTGCGATGACGTCGAAGATGGTTTCGCGATTGTCCGACGAAGCGGTGATGTCGAGGAAGCAGAGTTCGTCGGCGCCGGCCGCGTCATAGGCCTTGGCCGCCTCGACCGGATCGCCGGCGTCGACGAGATCGACGAAGTTGACGCCCTTGACGACACGGCCGTTCTTGACGTCGAGACAGGGGATGACACGGACTTTCAGCATCAGCGGCCCTCTATCGTGGCGATGAGATCGTTCAGCAACTGGCCAACCAGCGGCGGAACATCGGCTTGGGCGTCGAAGGCCGGGTCGTAGGCGGAGACGGTGATGCCGACGACCGGCACCGCAAGCGCCATGGCGCAAGTGGCGTCGCGCAGCTGTTCCGGGCTCGGGCCGCCCGAAGTGATATAGCGGTTGGCCTGCAGCTCCCGGGGATCGTGCACGTCCATGTCGAGATGCATGTGCACGCGTCTGGCGCCGGCTATCTTCAGTCTTTCGGCCGCCTGCGCCACCCCGGAGCATTCCGTCCGCACGATCGGCAATGTCTCAAGCAGCCGCTTCTCGTCCGGATCGAGATCGCGGGCGTTGACGAGCACGCAGCGTGACGGATCGACCGGCTTGAAGCCGGGAATGGCCGACGCCATCGGCCGCCAGCACAGGCCGAGCACGGTCGCCAGCGCCATGCCGTCGAGAAAGCCGTATGTGGATGTCTCGGGCGTGTTGAGGTCGCCATGCTGGTCGGCCCAGATGATCGCATCGGCGTCCTCGCCGGCGACCGCGCCGGCGCTGGTCAGGCAGTTTCCCGCAAGGACGATGGGAAACCGACCGGCGTCACGGGCAAGGCGAACCTCGGCTGAAACCGCGTTGCAGACAGCAAAGCCGGTGGCGATCTCGCGCTCCTGGATGTCTCCGACCTTGCCGATGTCTTCCACCGTAACGTCATGGCCGGCCATGGTCAGGGCGTCGACGAGACCGCCTGATATCAGTGCGTCCGGGCCCTGGCCCATGCCGCCATGGTAGTGGCCGCTGTCATAGGACGCGAGGATAATGGAGATTTTCACGGTCGCGTCTCCGCCGCTGGCCGGCCCTGCAGGATCGCCAGCGCCTCCGTTGGATCGATGCGACCGTCATAGAGCGCGCGCCCGGAGATCGCGCCTTCGAGCTTTTGCGCATCGGGCATGGTCATGCGCACGATGTCGGTGATCGAGGCGAGGCCGCCGGAAGCGATCACCGGGATCGACACGGCATCAGCGAGGTCGATGGTGGCGTCCCAATTGATGCCGGTCAAAACGCCGTCGCGGTCGATGTCGGTATAGATGATGGCGGCGACGCCGGCGCCCTCGAATTTCCTGGCCAGTTCGATGACGCCAAGGCTCGACGCCTCGGCCCAGCCCTCGACGGCGACCTTGCCGCCCTTGGCGTCGATGCCGACGGCCACCTTGCCCGGGAAGGCCTTGCAGGCCTGCTTGACCAGGTCCGGGTCACGCACCGCCACCGTGCCCAGGATGACGCGGGCCAGCCCGCGATCGAGCCAATCCTCGATCTGCGCCAGCGTGCGGATGCCGCCGCCGAGCTGCACCGGGTTCTTCGTTGCCTTGAGGATGGCGCCGACCGCCGCACTGTTGACGCTCTGGCCCTGGAAGGCGCCGTTGAGGTCGACGACATGCAGCCATTCGAAGCCCTGTTGCTCGAAGGCCCGCGCCTGCGCGGCAGGATCGTCGTTGTAGATGGTCGCGGTGGCCATGTCGCCATGCCTGAGGCGCACGCACTGGCCGTCCTTGAGATCTATCGCCGGGAAAAGGATCATCCGTTCAGGCGCCTTCCACAATGGCGAAATGCGACGTCGAATAGAGGCGTCGGAATTTCAGCGCCGCCTGGTATTCGGGCGAATGGAAGCAGGCGAGTGCGACCGCGTAGCTCTCGAACTCGATGATGATATGGCGATTGCCCGACGGCCCTTCCGGGCTCGACGACTGACCGCCGCGGGTCAGGAATTTTGCGCCATATTTGTCGAAAGCCGCTTTGTTGGCGGCAATGTATAGCGGATAGTTTTCCGGATCGGTCACCTCGACCATCGCCATCCAGTAGCCCTTCTTACTCATCGGTTTTCAGGGCCTCCAGCGCATGAAATTGGTGATCAGCGCCAGGCCGAGCGCCTGGCTCTTTTCCGGGTGGAACTGCGTGCCGACGAGATTGTCGCGGGCGACAGCCGCCGTCACCGGGCCGCCATAGTCGGCAACCGCCAGAACCTCGTCCGCCTTGCGCGCATCGAGATGATAGGAATGCACGAAATAGGCATGCAGCCCGCTTGCGCCAGTCGGTATGCCGGCAAACAGCGGATGCTGGCGCTTGAGCTCGATCGTGTTCCAGCCGATCTGCGGGATCTTCAGCGCCGGATCGGAAGGCATGATCTCCTTCACGTCGCCCGATATCCAGCCGAAGCCCTCGGTAATCGTCTTTTCGAGGCCGCGCTGCGACATCAGCTGCATGCCGACGCAGATGCCCAGGAACGGCCGGCCCTTGACGATCGCGACCTCTTCGACGGCTTCCCACATGCCTTCGACGGCCTGCAGGCCGGCCGCGCAGTCGGCATAGGCGCCGACGCCGGGCAGGACGATGCGATCGGCCGTGCGCACCCGCTCGGCATCCGCGGTCAGGTCGATATCGGCCGATATGCCGGCTTCCAGCGCGGCGCGCTCGAAAGCCTTGGTGGCCGAGCGCAAATTGCCCGAGCCGTAGTCGATGATCGCAACCCGCATGTCAGCTTCTTCCCGGAATGTGGGTCAGCCCCAGCGCCATGCCCGGCTGCGCTGGCCGCGCCAGGGCAGCATCGGGGACCATGCGCGGCGCCGGCACAACCTCATCGGCAAGCGCTTCCGCCTCCAGCGCATAGCGTGTGTCGGCATCGTCGAGCCAACCGGCTTCGACCGCGCCCCATTCGTGCCAGCCGCGCCGGCGAAGTGTCGCGATGCGCAGGCCTTGCCCTTCCAGTCCAACATAGAGCGAAACCAGCAACGACAGCAACGACCCGGCCAGACCAAGGCCGAGCTTCTGGCCCAGCATCGAAAGCAGGCCCATGACGACGAAGGCAAGCGCCGCCTCGATCCACAGCCGATGCCAGGCGAACCATAGCGGCGGCACCAGAAGGCCCAGCCAGGTGAAGCCATCGCGGACAAAGGCCGTGGCATCGGCCTTTTCGCTGCGGCCTGGCGGTTCCATCACGACATAGGTGGCCATTGCCTTATCCCTTCAACGATCCCTTGGTGGAGGGAACCGCATCCGGCTGGCGCGGATCGCGTTCGAGAGCAACGCGCAGCGCGCGCGCCACCGCCTTGAAGCAGGTCTCGGCGATGTGGTGGTTGTTGGCGCCGTAGTGATTGGTGACATGCAGCGTGATGCCGGCATTCTGCGCCAGCGCCTGGAAGAACTCGCGCACCAGCTCGGTGTCGAAGGTGCCGATCTTCGGCGATGAGAAGGAAACGTTCCAGACCAGGAAGGGACGGCCGGACACGTCGATCGCGGCGCGCGTCAGCGTCTCGTCCATGGCAAGGTCGATCGAGGCATAACGCATGATGCCGCGCCGCTCGCCCAGTGCCTTGGCCAGCGCCTGGCCGAGCGCGATGCCGGTATCCTCGACCGTGTGATGATCGTCGATATGCAGGTCGCCCTTGGCCCTGACCGTCATGTCGATCAGGGAATGGCGCGAGAGCTGGTCCAGCATATGGTCGAAGAAGCCGACCCCCGTGGCGATATCCGACTTGCCGGAGCCGTCGACATGGACCGACACGGAGATGTCGGTTTCCTTGGTCTTGCGGCTTGCTTCGGCGGAACGGGGCGGCATCACTTATCCTTGTCGCAGAGGTTCACATCGTGACCGGCTCAGAGGCTTCAAGCGCTCGCAGGCTTGAAAACGAAAGCCTTCTAGCAGCATGGTCCGGCGATTGCCAGTTGCCTCTGACAGCGGTATCGGCCTTGCCAGAGAGCGATTTGCAATCACCGGCCCCATGCATACATATGGCCAATCAAAGTTACTCGTACCGCGCCAATCGCCTTATCGGGATGGCGCTGCTCGGAGCCAGTAAATGTCCAATGAACTGACCATGCACGCCACGACCATCGTGACGGTGCGCAAGGGCAACAAGGTGGTGATCGCCGGCGACGGCCAGGTCAGCCTTGGCCAGACCATCATGAAGGGCAACGCCAAAAAGGTGCGCCGCATCGGCAAGGGCGGCAATGTGATCGCCGGCTTCGCCGGCGCCACCGCCGACGCCTTCACGCTGCTGGAACGGCTCGAGGCCAAGCTCGAACAATATCCAGACCAGCTGACGCGCGCCTGCGTCGAGCTCGCCAAGGACTGGCGAACCGACCGCTATCTGCGCCGGCTGGAAGCGATGATGTTGGTGGCCGACAAGTCGGTGTCGCTGGCGCTGACCGGCACCGGCGACGTGCTCGAACCCGAATTTGGTGTCATGGCCATCGGTTCGGGCGGCAATTACGCGCTGGCGGCGGCACGCGCGCTGATGGACAGCGACAAGGATGCCGAGGAGATCGCCCGCAAGGCGATGCAGATCGCATCCGACATCTGCGTCTACACCAACAACAGCTTCGTCGTCGAAACGCTCGATGTCGGCTGAGCGGGCCGACCATGATCCCGAAACGTGGAAACCGGTTTTCTCGGACGAACGGTTCCGTTCGTCCAGAGATCATGGTCCAACAAGAAGATAGCTATGATTTTCGGCCGGTGACCGAGAAAGACCTGCCGATGATCGCCGGCTGGCTCGCCGAACCGCATGTCGCCGAGTGGTGGGACGATCCCGAGATCGAGATCGCGCAGATCCGCGAGCACATCGACTCGATTTCCGTCGAGCCGCTGATTATCGAACTCGACGGCAAGCCGATCGGTTATCTGCAGACCTATGATCCGCATCTGGAGGACGGCCATCCCTATGCCGACCAGCCGTTCGGCACGCTCGGCATCGACCTGTCGATCGGCCGGCCGGAGCTGGTCGGGCTCGGCCATGGCTCGGCAATCGTGCGCCAGTTCGTCGAACAGCTTTTCGACGAAGGCGTGCCGCGCGTCATCATCGATCCTGATCCCGCCAATGTCAGGGCCATCCGCGCCTATGAAAAGGCTGGCTTTGTTGCCTTTGACACCAGAACATCGGAGTACGGGCCTGCCTTGATGATGGCGCGCGACGCGACGCAGGAGCCCAATTGATCAGCGCCGAAACACTCGACAAGGCAGTCGCGAAAGGTTTGATCTCGCAGACCCTGCGCGATCAGTTGGAGGCCATGGAACGCGCGGTCGCTCTCGCCCCCGAGGTCAGGCGCGCCGATGACGAGGGTGACGAGGAAAACCTGCGGCTGGTCGGCGGCGGCAACGATCTGTTCGTCACCGTTGGAACCGTTCTGCTCAGCGCCGGCTTCTTCTTTGTCCTCACCACCTTGCTTCCAGGCCAGACATTCTGGATCGCCGGCATCCTCGCGGTTTTCGCCTGGGGGCTTGCCGAAATTGTCACGCGTCAGCACCGGATGAAATTATCGTCGTCCGTGCTTGCCCTGATTTTCATGGCCGCCATTCTGGCCGCTCTGGCGCTACAGGTGGAGTCCAGCTTCGGCATACGCAAGCCGGAGACTATCTGGCAGCTATTGGCGTTGCGCCAGAAGGCGTCCCAGGCCGGATATCTGTTCCTGGGCGGAGGAATAATCGCGGCGGCGATCTATTTCTGGCGTTTTCGCGTCCCCATCATTGCCGGGGCTATCGCCATCGCCTTTACACTGCTTGCCTTCCTGCAAACGGCGATAATCCTGTATGACAGCGTGACAGCGGGTGCGATTGCGCCGCCGCGTATTGAGGATGTTCCCGAATTGCTCCGCGCGGCACTTTACATGCCGCTGATCTGCGGCCTGATCGTGTTCGCAACGGGTGTAGCTTTTGACATTTACGACAGGGATCGACGCAAGATCTGGTCTGATTGCGCTTTCTGGCTGCATGTCGTCTCGGCGCCCATGCTGGTGCATCCGCTGTTTGTCATGGCAACCGGCCAGAACGTCGTATTCGGACATATCGCGCCGGATGCCAATGCAACCATCATGCTGACGATTCTGATCCTTGGCTTCCTCTATGTCGCGCTTGCCATCGACCGCCGTTCGCTTCTGGTTCCGACATTGGCTTACTTCGGCTCGCTGGGCATCTACTATCTGGTGAATTCCGCCTCCGATTCGACGGGTATCCCGCCTTTTGCCTTGATCCTGGTCGTTGTTGGCGCGCTGATTATTCTGTTCGGGGCTGGCTGGCAGCGTATCCGGCGGATTGTGGTCAAACCCACCTTGCCGGCTGCCGTGATCCGCCGGCTACCGCCGCTGAAGGCGTGACAAGGCTTTGTGATGATCGACACGGCGACGCGAAACGAGGGGGAATGAACCGATGACGACACCGGCCACGGAGAGCAGCTATTCGGCCTATGAAGACAGCTGGCGGATGGGGCTTCTGCTGGTGCTTGCCCTGGTCATCTTCCAGGCTGGGGCGCTCTACGGCATGGGGCGAGCGCCGATCTGCACCTGCGGCTATGTGAAACTCTGGCACGGCGTGGTGAACAGTTCGGAGAATTCCCAGCACATTTCGGACTGGTATACGTTCTCGCACATCATCCACGGCTTCCTGTTCTATGCGCTGGCCAAATTCCTGTTCCCGCGTTCGCCGATCGGACTGAGGCTGGCGTTCGCCGTCTTCATCGAAGGCGGCTGGGAGCTGCTCGAAAACAGCCCGTTCATCATCGAGCGCTACCGCGCCGGCACCATCTCGCTCGACTATTACGGCGACAGCATCATCAATTCGGTGTCCGACACACTGGCCATGGTGCTGGGATTTGTGATGGCGCGAAGGCTACCTATATGGGTGATCGTCAGCCTTGCCATCATCTTCGAACTCGGTACCGGCTATCTCATCCGGGACAATCTGACACTCAACGTGATCATGCTGCTGCATCCGTTCGAGGCCATCAAGCAGTGGCAAAGTGGAATCTAGTGATATGAGCACATTTTCTCCCCGCGAAATCGTTTCGGAACTTGACCGTTTCATCATCGGCCAGAAGGACGCCAAGCGCGCCGTGGCTATCGCCTTGCGCAACCGCTGGCGCCGCCAGCAGCTGGAAGGCCAGATGCGCGAAGAGGTGATGCCGAAGAACATCCTGATGATCGGGCCGACCGGCGTCGGCAAGACGGAAATCTCGCGCCGCCTGGCGCGGCTCGCCGGTGCGCCTTTCGTCAAGGTCGAGGCGACCAAGTTCACCGAGGTCGGCTATGTCGGCCGCGATGTCGAACAGATCATCCGTGATCTGGTCGAGATCGCCATCGGCCTGGTGCGCGAGAAGATGCGCGAGGACGTCAAGGCGCGCGCCCACGTCAACGCCGAGGAACGCGTACTGGAAGCATTGGTCGGCAAGACGGCGAGCCCGGCCACCCGCGACTCGTTCCGCAAGAAGCTGCGCGACGGCGAACTCGATGACAAGGAGATCGAGGTCGAGGTCGCCGACACCGGCGCTGGCGGCATGCCCGGCTTCGAAATCCCCGGTATGCCGGGCGCCAATATCGGCGTGCTGAACATCAACGACATGCTGTCGAAGGCGATGGGCGGCAAGAAGACCAAGATGCGCAAGACGACGGTGAAGGAATCCTACGACCTGCTGGTCAACGACGAGTCCGACAAGCTGCTCGACCAGGACGAGGTGGTGCGCCGGGCGCTCGATGCGACGGAGAATGACGGCATCGTCTTCCTCGACGAGATCGACAAGATCGCGTCGCGTGAAGGCGGCATGGGCGCCGGCGTTTCCCGCGAAGGCGTGCAGCGCGACCTGCTGCCGCTGATCGAAGGCACCACGGTGGCGACCAAATACGGACCTCTGAAGACCGACCACATCCTGTTCATCGCCTCGGGTGCGTTCCACGTGTCCAAGCCGTCAGACCTGTTGCCGGAATTGCAGGGCCGCCTGCCGATCCGGGTCGAGCTGCGGGCGCTGGAGAAGGACGATTTCGTCCGTATCCTGACAGAGACAGAGGCCAGCCTGATCAAGCAGTATATCGCTCTGATGAAGACCGAGGGCGTCGACCTGACCTTCACCGACGACGCGATCGATTCGCTGGCCGGCATTGCCGTCGACCTCAACGCCAGCGTCGAGAACATCGGCGCAAGACGACTGCAGACAGTGATGGAACGGGTGCTGGACGAAATCTCCTACGACGCGCCCGACCGCAACGGAACCAGCGTCACCATCGACGCCGCCTATGTGGAAAAGCATGTCGGCGACCTGTCCAGGAATACCGACCTGTCGCGGTTCATCCTTTGAACGACGGCGCCGGAACGTTCCGGCGCCGGTCCAGGCAACATTTTCCGGCCAGCAAAATCATGTGTGGCCAGATGGTATCATCTGGCCAGCTTTCGTAGTGCCGGGTGAAGGGGCGCTCTCGACTCGACCAAGAGCTTTACCTAGTTTGCGCGGCAATTCTCGATCTTGGTTTGACGCAATTCCGGAAAACCGTTTCACACTTTTCCTGGAATTGCTTGGGCGGCGGTGCATGAAAAAACTTATCCTGGTCATTCTCGGCTTGACGCTGGCGGCGACGCTGTTCGCCGCCGAGGCAGCGACATTGGTGGCGCCGGGAAATCGCAATGCCGTGCAGCCCGACATTCCCGGCGCCTCCAGCCGGCGCACGCAAGCGACCAACACCAGCTTCCAGGCGAAGTACCGCAAGGTCTACGCCCTGCTGCAGAACGACGCTGATCTGCGCGGCAAGATCAAGAAGGCAGCCGCCACCTACGGCATCGATCCCTTGCACATCGTCGGCGCCATCGTCGGCGAGCACACCTACAATGTCGATGCCTATGACCGGCTGCAGACCTACTACGTCAAGGCGATCTCCTATCTCTCCAGCAAGCTGTCCTTCGCCTATGACGGCGAGGACATCACCGATTTCGTGCAGCGGCCGGAATTCAAGAAATGCGCCGCAATGTCCGACAGCTACGATCTGTGGGAATGCCGCGAACAGGTGTGGAACCGTTCGTTTCGCGGCAAGTCGGTCGGCGGGACGAACTTTCCCGACGACCGTTTCGGCGCCACCTTCTTCCAGCCCTATTATGCCGGCCAGACCTTCGGCCTGGGTCAGCTCAATCCGCTGACCGCCCTGCAGATGAGCGATCTGGTGCACAAGGTTTCGGGCCTGCCCAGGCTCGACGTCGGCGATCCCAATTCGGTCTACAAGACCATCATGGATCCCGACCTGACGCTGCCTTACGTCGCCGCGACGATCAGGAAATCGATCGATGCCTACAAAAGCATTGCCGGCTTCGACATTTCGGGCAATCCCGGGCTGACCGCCACGCTCTACAATGTCGGCAATCCGGAGCAGCGCGCCGACGCGCTGAAGGCGGAGAACGACAGGCGCCGCGCCGCCGGCGAGCCGGAAAAGCTGCCGGAAGAGAATTACTATGGCTGGCTGGTGAATGACAAATTGGCGGAGCTGAAGGCGCTGTTTTAGCGGGTTTGAGCTCAGGCCTCTACCTCCCGCTTGTGGGGAGGGTATCGCATATGGACTCTTGCGAAGAAGGACCCCCACCCTAACCCTCCCCACAAGGGGGAGGGAACGCTGTCGCGTGCCTTTTATTCTTCTTTGGCGCCGAAAAGTCAGGCGACTAGCCTAGGTCGGCGCCGACGGAAGTCTCCCTCCCCCTTGTGGGGAGGGGTTAGGGGTGGGGGTCGGTGCCGGGCAGACATCTCAGGAATTCCATATGCGATTACCCTTCCCACAAGGGGCAGAGCAGGCTCAAGCCGCCAGCAGCGACTTCAGCTTGACGTCCTGCGATCCCAGTGCTTCCGGCGCCGGCTTCGCGCGCTTGCCGATCAGCATTTCAGCCAGCCTGATGTCGCGGGCGACCGCGTTGCCGGGGCCGATGCCGCTGGCCGCCACCAGCCTGCCGTCTTGGGCCAGATGGAAGAGGATGAAAGCGCCGTCGCCGAGGTCGCGGCGCACGGTGCTGCTGCCTTCGTCGGACAGCCCGGCGATCTGCAGGGACAGACCATATTGATCCGACCAGAACCACGGCACCGCCGCATGCGCCTCGCCGGCACCGAGCATGTTCCTGGCCGCCAGCGCGCCCTGTTCCTGGGCGTTGCGCCAGGCTTCCAGCCGCACGCGGCGGCCGCCATAGACGGCGAGCGGAAACGAGCAGCAATCGCCGGCGGCAAAGATGTCGGGATCGCTGCTGCGCAGCTCGGCATCGACTGCAATGCCATTGTCGATCGTCAGCCCCGCTTCGGCCGCAAGCCCGGTCACCGGCACGGCGCCGATGCCTATGATCGCGAGGTCGGCGACGATTTCCCGGCCGCCGGCAAGCGCTATGCGCACCTTGTTGCCGTCGTCGGTGATGGAAGCGATGCCGTGGCCGCACAGAATATCAACGCCCTCGGCGACATGCGCGTCATGGATGATTTCGGCGATCTCCGCCGGCACGCCGCGCATCAGGATGCGCGGCTGTGCCTCGATAACGATGACCGCAGCGCCTAGCTTGCGTGCCGCGGCCGCGAGTTCGAGGCCGATGAAGCCGCCGCCGATGATGGCGATACGGTTGCCGGGGGTCAGATGTGTGCGAATGGCGAGCGCGTCGGCAAAGGTGCGGAGATAGACGCAGCGCGGACCCAACCCCGGCATCGGCAGCTTGCGCGGCGTCGAACCGGTTGCCAGCAGGAGCTTGTCGTAGGGCAGGACCGATCCGTCCGACAGGCGCACCGCATGCGCCGCGCGATCGATCGCCACGGCCTGGACGGAATGGATATGCCGGATCGATTTCTCGGCCAGAATGGCGTCGCTGGCGATCGCCTTGATCTCGGGCGCATCGCTGGCCATCGCCTCCTTGGACAGAGGCGGGCGCTCGTAGGGCAGATGCGGCTCGTCGCCGACCAGCGTCACCGGCCCCCGATAATCGAGGTCGCGCAGCGCCAATGCCGCCCGCCCGCCGCATTCGCCGGCGCCGATGATGAGCATCCCCCCCGCCATGTCAGTCATCCGATCTGGATCAGGACTTTGCCGGCATCGACCTTGACCGGATAGGTCTTGAGATTGACGCAGACCGGGGCGCCGCGGGCGTCACCCGTCTTGTAGTTGAAGCGGCCATTGTGCTTGGGGCATTCGATGATGTCATCCATCACCAGCCCGTCGGCCAGGTGCACCTTTTCATGCGTGCAGAGGCCGTCGGTGGCGAAGAACTCGTCGTCGGGGCTGCGATAGATGGCGAAGGTGCGGCCGCCATGGTCGAAGCGCATCACATCCTCCTCGTCTATGTCGCCGGTGGCGCAGGCCTCGACCCAGTCGCTCATTCAAGTCCTCCCTAAAAGCAATCCAGGAAAAGTGCGCAGCGGTTTTCCGCCCGGAATTGCGTTAAATAAATATTCCAGATCGGATGGAAGCACGATCATTCCGCCGCGGCGGCGACAGTGTCGTTGTGGAATTCTTCGCGATATGGCCGTGCGGTCGGCGGCAGCTTGCGCTTGAGGAAATAGTCCTCATTGCGCAGCTGGCGCAGGAAGACCGGTATCATCTCGCGATAGCCGGCCAAGATCGACGGTGTCGGTTCCGGCAGATCGTGCTTGATCAGTTCGTGCAGCCTCGGCAGCGCATGGTACGGCACCATCGGGAACATGTGATGCTCGACATGGTAGTTCATGTTCCAATAGATGAAGCGGCTGATCGGGTTCATGTAGACGGTGCGGCTGTTGAGCCGATGATCGGTGACATTGTCGGCCAGGCCGCCATGTTGAAGCAGGCCGACCATGACGTGATGCCAGGCGCCATAGAGCCTGGGCAGGCCGACCAGCATCAGCGGCAGGAACGAACCGGTGTAGAACGCCAGCGCGATGGTGGCGGCATAGATCGCTGTCCAGATGCGGGCAATGCGGATCGCCTTCGACTGCTCCTGTTCGGGAATGAAGGTCTTTTCCGCCGCGCTGATGTTGCCGGCGGCGTTGCGCAGCATATCGCTCATCGCATGCCAGGCGTCGAGCACGCCAACGAAGCCCAGGACGGCGCGAACCAGGTCCGGCGGCCGCATGACCGAGATTTCCGGGTCGCGGCCGACGATGATGGTGTCGGTGTGGTGGCGCGTGTGGCTCCAGCGCCAGGTCACCGGATTGCGCATGATCATGAAGCAGGCGATCTGATAGACCGCATCGTTCATCCACTGCGTGCGGAAGGCGGTGCCGTGGCCGCATTCGTGCCAGCGTGAATCCGTCGAGGAGCCGTAGAGGACGCCATAGACGAAGAAGAACGGCACGCACCACCAACTGCCCCAGAACCAGGCGCCGCCGGCGCCGCTGACGATCAGCGCGGCGAACCAGATCGCCGTATCGCGGATCGCCGGCCCGTCGGAGCGCTGCATCAGCTCCTTCATCTGCTTGCGGGACACGTCGGTGTGATACCACTCGGCGGCCGACAGGCCGGTCTCGACGGCGAGCTTGGCGTCGCGGCCGATCAGGCTGTAGTCACGCCGGGACGGCGCAGTGGACATGATTTGCCTCCCTCGGCAAAGGCATCCGCCAGAGCGAATGCCATGAAACCCTTTGGCTTCGAGCGTCAAAGTAACGCCGACTGATGATAGACTCAACATCACAAAGATAGTTTCTATCATTTCCCATCAGGATGATGTACGAAGGCTCAAGCAAACCCGACGAGGCAAGCATGGTGAAGCGGCCGACAATATCAGATCTGGCGCGCATCTCGGGCGTCAGTGTCGCCACCGTCGACCGCGTGCTGAACAACCGGCTGCCGGTGCGCGAAGAGACAGCGCGCCGCGTCTACGAGACCGCTACCGATATCGGCTACCACGCCGCCGGCCTGATCAAGCAGCGCATGCGCCAGGAATTGCCGGAGTACCGGCTGGGCTTCCTGCTGCTGCGGGGCAATGATGCCTTCTACGGCGACTTCGCGCGGGAACTTGAACTGGCCATCTCGCAATCGCAACGCTTCCGCGGCGTTGCGACCATCGATTTCGCCAGTTCCCTGGCTCCCGACGAGATCGCCTCCCAGATGCGCAGGCTGGCGGCGAAATCGAGGGCCATCGCCGTTGTCGGTCCGGACCATCCGACCCTGACAGCGGTCGTGGAAACCTTGAAGGCGAGAGGGCAGCCGGTCTTTTCGGTGCTGTCCGACTTTGCCGCCGGCATCCGGGAGGGCTATATCGGCCTCGACAACCGCAAGGTCGGGCGCACCGCCGCATGGATGATCTCCAAAGCAGCCAAGCGGCCCGGCAAGGTCGCCCTCTTCGTCGGCAGCCACCGCTTCCACGGCCATGAGCTGCGTGAGATCGGCTTTCGCTCCTTCTTCCGCGAGCATGCGCCGGAGTTCAGCGTGCTTGAAACGCTGGTCAATCTGGAAGCCAACCAGGTGACCCATGACGCGATGATCGATCTTCTGGCGCGTTATCCGGATCTTGCCGGCTGCTACGTCGCCGGCGGCGGCATGGAAGGCGCGGTCTCGGCACTGCGGGCAGCGAAACCCGCGACCATGCCGGTGGTCGTCTGCAACGAGATCAACGCCGAATCGCGCGCGGCACTCGCCGACAACATCCTCACCATGGTGATCTCGACCCCGCTCGCCGCTTTGTGCCGTGAGCTTGTCGACCTGATGGCGCATGCCATCGAAACCGGCGCCGCCAACGCTCCGGGCCAGACCTTCCTGCCCTTTGACATCTACCTGCCGGAAAACATCTAGCCCGCCGCCGCGCAAGGCCGCCGAGGCAAATGATAGAATCCATCAGAGCGATGCGTAAATCGGCCCGCAGGCCGCGGAATCGCCCTTGACGCCCCGATGTGAAATGGAATAAATATTTCATCATCTGTGTATTTTGGTTCTTTCGTTCCGGAACATCTGTTTCAAACAGAGGGCTTGACGTTCCAGCCAGGAGGCAAGCGTCATCCGGAGTAGAAAAGATATCAGGGAGAGATTCCCCGGGGAGATCGGGGATTCCGGATAAATCGGTGAAACCGGACACCAATATGTGGAGGAGAAACACAATGAAGAAATTGATTTTGGGCGTCGCCTTTGCGGCGCTGATGAGCTCATCCGCCTTGGCCGCCAAGGTTGGCGTGTCGATGGCCAAGTTCGACGACAACTTCCTGACCGTGCTGCGCAACGGCATGATCGAGCAGGCCAAGGGCATGAGCGGCGTGGAGCTGCAGGTCGAGGACGCGCAGAACGACGTTGCCAAGCAGCTCGACCAGATCAAGAACTTCGCCGCCTCGGGCGTCGATGCCATCATCGTCAACCCGGTCGACACTTCGGCCACGCAGGCGATGTCGGATGCCGCGGCGGCCGCCAAGATCCCGCTGGTCTATGTCAACCGCGAGCCCGTCAATGTCGACACGCTGCCCGACAACCAGGCCTTCGTCGCCTCGAACGAAGCCGATTCCGGCACGCTCGAGACCAAGGAAGTCTGCCGCCTGTTCAAGGAAGCCGGCAAGAAGGAAGCCAATGTCTATGTGATCATGGGCGAGCTTTCCAACCAGGCCGCCGTGCAGCGCACCAAGGACATCGACGATGTGATCGCGACGCCGGATTGCAGCTTCATCAAGATCATCGACAAGCAGACGTCGAACTGGAACCGCGACGAGGCGCAGAACCTGATGACCAACTGGCTGTCGACCGGCAAGCCGTTCGACGGCGTCATCGCCAACAATGACGAAAGCGCCATCGGCGCCATCCAGGCGATGAAGGCCGGCAACATCGACATGAAGGCGGTTGTCGTCGGCGGCGTCGATGCCACCCAGGACGCGCTGGCGGCCATGCAGGCGGGCGACCTCGACGTAACCGTGTTCCAGGACGCGGCCGGTCAGGGCGCCGGCGCTCTCGATGCGGCGCTCAAGCTCTCGAAGGGCGAGAAGGTCGAGCACAAGGTCTACGTGCCCTTCCAGCTGGTGACGCCGGCCAACATCGACAAGTTCCTGAAGAAGAACTGAGCCGCCAACGGTTCGATACGGAGCGGCGCTCTCGATCGCGACAGCGCCGCTCCCCTCTCTCCCTCGGCGCCGGCACGGCGCGAGGGCGACCGCGGCTGATGGAGGACAGGATACGTGGCACAGACATCTCATGGCGTCGGCGGCGTCGGCTATGATGCGAGGAAGCGCACATGGCCGGCCGAGTTCAATGTTTTCCTGGCATTGGTCATTCTCGTCGTCATCTTCGAACTGATCGGCCGCGTCTTTCTCGGCGACAGCTTCCTGTTCAACACACGCAGTGATGTCGGCGGCATCTTCAACGAAGCGCGCCTGCAGATCATCATCCTGCAGGTGTCGATCGTCGGCATCATCGCCATCGGCGTGACGCAAGTGATCATCACCGGCGGCATCGACCTGTCCTCGGGCTCGATCGTCGGCGCGACCGCCATGATCGCCATGAGCTTCGCCCAGGTGGCGACGGTCAACGGCAACCCCAATCCCAAGGCGATGTTCCTGGCGCAAGGCTGGACGGACCTGCCTGTCATCGTGCCGCTGCTGGTGGCGATCGCCTGCGGCCTGTTCGCCGGGCTGGTCAATGGCGCGCTGATCGCCTACACGCGCATTCCGCCGTTCATCGCCACGCTCGGCATGATGGTGACCGCGCGCGGCATCGCGAAATGGTGGTCCAAGGGCCAGCCGATCTCGTTTCCCACCGAGAGTTTCGCCGGCATCGGCAAAGGCCTGATGCCCGTCGTCATCTTCCTGTCGCTGGCCATCCTGTTCCAGCTGATCATGACCTACACCAGGTACGGCAAGCACTGTTACGCGATCGGCTCCAACGAAGATGCCGCGCGCATGTCCGGCATCAAGATCGCCAACCACAAGATCCTGGTCTACGTCATCGCCGGCATTCTCGCAGCGCTCGCCGCCGTGGTGCTGAGCTCCAAGAACCTGACCGCGCAGTCCGGCATGGGCGTGATGTACGAGCTCGACGCCATCGCCATGGCGGTCATCGGCGGCGTCTCCCTGTCGGGCGGGCGCGGCTCGATCATCGGCACGGTGATCGGCTCGCTGATCTTCGGCGTCATCATCTCCGGCTTCACCTTCCTGCGCCTCGACGCCTACTACCAGGAGATGGTCAAGGGTGTGATCATCGTCGGTGCGGTGGTTCTCGACCAGTGGCGCCAACGCCTGCGGGCAATGAGGGCATGACCATGTCAGACATCGTCCTGAAGACTGAAAACCTGACCAAGCGCTATGGCGGCGTGCATGCGCTGGAAGGCGCGAATTTCGAGCTGCGCAAGGGCGAGCATGTCGCCATCATGGGCGACAACGGCGCCGGCAAGTCGACCTTCGTGCGCCAGATCACCGGCGTCGAGCAGCGCACCAGCGGCCAGATCTGGTTCGACGGCAAGGAAGTGAATTTTGCCGGGCCGATCGAGGCTCGCACGGCCGGCATCGAGACCGTGTTCCAGAACCTGGCGCTGGCCGACGATCTCGACGTGCCGTCGAACCTGTTCCTCGGCCGCGAGAAGGTGCTGTTCAATCTCGGCCCGTTCTCGATCCTCGACCGCAAATACATGCGCAAGGCGACCGAGGCGGCGCTCGTCCGCACGGCGGTGAAGATCCCCAATCTGTCCAACACCATCCGCCACATGTCGGGCGGCCAGCGCCAGTGCGTGGCGATCGCCCGGACCGCGACCTTCGCCTCCAAGCTGATCATCATGGACGAGCCAACGGCTGCCCTTGGCGTACAGGAGACCGCGCAGGTCGAAAACATCGTCCGCACGCTCAAGGACAATGGCGAGCCGCTGATCCTGATCAGCCACAATATGCGCCAGGTGTTCGATCTCTGCGACCGCATCGTCGTGTTCCGGCGCGGCCGCATCGTCGCCAATCTGCGCAAGGAGAACACCGACGGAAACGACATCGTCTCCTACATCACCGGCGCCAAGACCGGGGAGGCGGAACTCGCGGCCTAAACAGGATGGTCATCCTGTTTTCTGGCGCGCTCGAAAAATAGCCTTGCCACCTTCCCCCAAAAGGAAGGTGTGGACACAACTCTCTCTAACCCATCCCCCCAGAGGAAATATCATGACCGTTCGCTTCGCTCTCCTCGGTGCCGGCCGCATCGGCAAGGTCCACGCCCGCGCCGTCGGCTCCAACCCGCAGGCCAAACTGGTTGCCGTTGCCGACGCGTTCGAGAAGGCCGCCAAAGAGCTGGCGAGCGCCTATGGCGCCGAGGTGCGCAGCATCGACGCCATCGAAAAAGCCGGGGATATCGACGCCGTCGTCATCTGCACGCCGACCGACACCCATGCCGATCTGATCGAGCGCTTCGCCAAGGCCGGCAAAGCGATCTTCTGCGAGAAGCCGATCGACCTCAATGTCAAGCGCGTCGAGAAGTGCCTGGCCGTGGTCGAGAAGACCAAGGCGACGCTGATGGTCGGCTTCAACAGGCGCTTCGATCCGCATTTCGCCGCCGTGCGCAAGGCGATCGACGACGGCGCCATCGGCACCGTCGAGATGGTCACCATCACCTCGCGCGATCCCGGCGCGCCGCCGATCGACTACATCAAGCGCTCGGGCGGCATTTTTCGCGACATGACCATCCATGATTTCGACATGGCGCGCTTCCTGCTCGGCGAAGAGGTCGTGGCGGTCAGCGCCCATGCCTCGGTGCTGGTCGACAAGAAGATCGGTGCTGCCGGCGATTTCGATAGCGTCAGCGTCATCCTGGAAACCGCTTCCGGCAAGCAGGCCGTCATCTCCAACTCGCGCCGCGCCACCTATGGCTACGACCAGCGCATCGAGGTGCATGGTTCGAAGGGTATGATCGCGGCCGAGAACCAGCGGCCGGTGTCGATCGAACTGGCCAACGAGAAGGGCTATACGCGCCCGCCGCTGCACGACTTCTTCATGACCCGCTACCTCGACGCCTACGCCATTGAGATCGCCGCGTTCATCACAGCCGCGACCTCGGGCAAGAAAGCGTCGCCGAGCGGCGCGGATGGGCTGGTGGCGCTGAAGCTGGCCGATGCGGCGCTGAAATCAGCAACGACCGGCAAGACCGTCCGTCTCGACAAGTAAGAACCCTTGGAAAGAAACCACAGGAGCAGAGCGATGAGCGCATCAGCCGATCGCAATTCACAGACACGCGCCATCGTCACCGGTGGCGCACAGGGCATCGGCTTTGCCGTCGCCGAGGCGCTGGCCGACGAGGGCTGCCGGGCGCTGGCGCTCATCGGCCGCTCGCAGGAAAAGGGCGACAAGGCAGTCGCCCATTTCAAGAAAGCGGGCGTCGACGCGATCTTCATCAGCGCCGACGTCTCTAAAGTGGCCGACTGCAAGCGCGCCGTTGCCAGCGCGATCTCGCATTTCGGCGCCATCAACGCGCTGGTCAACGCCGCCGCGACATCGGCGCGCGGTTCGCTGGTCGAAACCAGCGAAGAGCTGTTCGACACCATCTTCGACACCAATGTGCGCGGGCCGTTTTTCCTGATGCAAGGCGTGGTGGGGCATCTCCTGGAAAAGAAGGCACCAGGCTCGATCGTCAACGTGCTGTCGATGTCGGCGCATACCGGCCAGTCGTTCCTGACGCCCTATTCGACCAGCAAGGGGGCGCTGATGACGCTGACCAAGAACGTCGCCAATGCCTATCGCCACAACCGCATCCGCTGCAACGCGGTGCTGCCCGGCTGGATGGACACAGAGGGCGAGGACATCGTGCAGAAGAAATGGCACGATGCGCCGGACGACTGGCTGGCAAAGGCCGAAGCGGCGCAGCCGATGGGCCAGTTGGTGAAGCCGGACCAGCTAGCACGGTTGATCAGCTACATGGTCAGCCCGCAGTCGGGCGTCATGACCGGATCGCTGGTCGACTATGACCAGAGCATTGCGGGGGCTTCGCCGGAATAGGATCGGCGAGTCTAGCGGGAACGCCCATAATTTCGTCATCCACGGGCGGAGCAAGGAGCGTAGCGACGCGGCGCAGACCCGAGGATCCATGCCGCGACTTCTGAGCGTTGCTGCGGTGCGAAATTCTGCTCCGATGCACTCCACGGCTGAGGTCACGGCATGGATCCCAGGGTCTCCGCGACGGAGCTTCGCTCCTGCTCCGCCCAGGGATGACGAAGTTTGGGTGCTTCGGCCATCCCGAATTGTCTCCGCATCACCCACGTGACAAACGCCTCCGCATCGACTATATGAGCCTCATGATCAACCTGACCGCCACATATTGGTACTTTAGGAGCTCGCTGGCGGCGGGAGGATTGCGCTCGATCTAAAGATTGCAGCAACAAGATCCGAACAGCCGCCATACCTGGCGGCTTTTTTGTTTTCAGCCGGCAGGTTCCCTCTAAATCAAAGAGGAGCATGATGTCGTCCGAAAACCGCTTCACACTTTTCGGCATCATGCTCTCGACAGGAGCAGAAAGCCGTGTTGACCACCACAGACGACCTCCGGGTCAAGGAAATCCGAGAACTGAGTACGCCGGACGAGGTGATGCGGGAGATCCCGCGCACTTTGACCGCGACGCGCACCGTCAGCGCATCGCGCAACGCAACCCATGCCATCTTGAACGGCACCGACGACCGGCTGCTCGTCATTGTCGGCCCGTGTTCGATCCACGATCCGGTCGCGGCCGTCGATTATGCCAGTCGCCTGGCAGCGCTGCGCGAGAGTCTGTCGGACCGGCTGGAGATCGTGATGCGGGTCTATTTCGAGAAACCGCGCACGACGGTCGGCTGGAAAGGCCTGATCAACGATCCCGACCTCGACGGCAGCTTCAACATCGACAAGGGGCTGCGAATGGCGCGCAATGTGCTGTCGGCCGTCAACAATCTCGGCCTGCCGGCGGCGACCGAATTCCTCGACATGACCACGCCGCAATACATTGCCGACCTGGTTGCCTGGGGCGCGATCGGCGCGCGCACAACCGAGAGCCAGATCCACCGCGAACTCGCCTCGGGCCTCTCCTGCCCGGTCGGCTTCAAGAACGGCACCGACGGCAATCTTCGCATAGCCGCCGAGGCGGTGAAATCCGCCGCCCAGCCGCATCATTTCATGGCGGTGACCAAGGGCGGGCGCAGCGGCATCGCCACGACCACGGGCAATGAGGACTGCCACGTCATCCTGCGCGGCGGCGTTCAGCCCAACTATGATGCGGCGAGCGTCGAAGCCGCCGCTGTGGAACTCGCTCATATCGGCGTTGCGCCCAGGCTGATGATCGATGTCAGCCACGCCAATTCGGCCAAGAAGCCCGAGAACCAGCCCAAGGTCGCGGCCGATGTCGCCGGCCAGGTCGCGGCAGGCGACGAGCGCATCATCGGCCTGATGATCGAGAGCAATCTCGTCGCCGGCCGGCAGGACGTGGTGCCGGGCAAGCCGCTGGTCTATGGCCAGAGCATCACCGATGGCTGCATCGACTGGGCGACCACCGAGACGGTGCTGCACGGCCTTGCCGGCGCCGTCGAGCGGCGCCGCTCGGCACGCCGCGCCATGATCGACAACCGGCAGGGAGCCGCTTGAGCCACTATTGCCGGCCTTTGCCCGGCACGGACCCCCACCCCTAACCCCTGCCCACAAGAGCAGGACAATCGCATATGGATACTTGCGAAGAAGGACCCCCACCCTAACCCTCCCCACAGGGGGAGGGAACGCTGCCGCGCACTCCTACTCGAACCTTTGACGCCTGAAAAACGTCGGCAGTTTGCCGTTGTCAGCGCCGACTGGAGTCCCCCTCCCCCTTGTGGGGAGGGGCTAGGGGTGGGGGTCCTCTTCGCAAGAAATCCCTACGCCGCCCTTAACCCCTCCCATGCCGTGAACACCGACACGGCAAAGAGCAGCAGTCCGGCCGCCCGGCCGGCAAAAATCGTCGCCCTCGGATTGGCGATCAGAAGATTGCGGCTGCGGCCGGCCGTGATCGCCAGTCCGCCATAGATCGCAGCCTGCGTCGCCACGGTCAGCAGTCCCATGATCGTCGCCTGTATCCAGATCGGACCGTAGTCCGGTTTCAGGAACTGCGGATAGACGGCAAGCACGAACAGGTATGCCTTCGGGTTGATCAGGCAGGTCACAAAACCCTGGCGAAAGGCCTTCCATGCGGAACGGCTGCCGGCAGGCCCCTCCTGACCGACAGTGATGGAACTGCGCATCAGCGTGATGCCGATAAAGGCCATGTAGGCGGCGCCGGCAAGCAGAAGCGGCTTGAACAGGATCGGCATGAAATGCATAAGCAGGCCGACGCCGATGGCGCCGTTCAGCGTGTGCACCATGCCGCCGACCATGATGCCGCCAGTCGCGGCGAGACCCCTGTCGCGTCCGCCGGTCAGTGCATTGGCGAGCACGAAGAGCATGTCCATGCCTGGAACGGCGATGATGCCGAACAGCAGGATAAAGAAAAGCCAGAGATTTTCCGCATAACCCATGTCAGTTGCCTGCCGCCTCGCTCCGCCAAACCGCAGCGGAACCTGTTGATTTTCAATTCGATAGGCGCTCCTATAGGTCAGCCCAACTGACAATGGTGTGTCAGTTGGGCGCGCAACCCGGGGGAAAAAATGCGCAAGGCGTCACGCCTGTTCGAGATCATCCAGATCGTGCGGCTGGCGCGGCAGCCAGTGACGGCGGCGACGATTGCCGAGCGGCTGGAAGTGACGGTGCGCTCGATCTATCGCGACATCGCAGCGCTGCAGGCGATGCGCGTGCCGATCGAGGGCGGACGCGGCATCGGCTACATCCTGCGCCCCGGCTTCGACCTGCCGCCGCTGATGTTCTCGATCGAGGAGATGGAGGCGATCGTCTTGTCGCTGGCGCTGTTGGAGCGCACGGGCGACAGCGAGCTCAAGCAAGCGGCCAAGCGCGTCAGCGCCAAGATCGCCGGCGCGGTGCCATCACCCTTGCGCCAGGTATTCGACGCCAATGCGCTGCATGCCTGGGGTTTCGCCGCGCCTTCTACCGGCGCGATCGACCTGGCGCTGGTGCGACGCGCCATCCGTGACGAGGAGAAGCTCTACCTCTCCTATCGAGACGAAATGGGCCGCGCCTCCGAGCGCCTCATCCGCCCGATCGCGCTCATCTACTACGCCGAAACCGCCAACATCGTCGCCTGGTGCGATCTGCGCCAGGCGATCCGCAATTTCCGCAGCGACCGGATCGAGGATTGCCAGGCAACGGGGTTGCGCTTCAAGGGCGAAGGCGACCGGTTGCGGCAGGTCTGGGTCAATGGGTGGGAGACTCCGGCCGCCGGCGGCTGAGGTGACCGCAGATACTTGGCGTGGTGCTTACCTTGGCAGGTCGCACGCCTTGGGGATTGGTCGAAACTCCCGTTGCTTCGTCATCCTGGGGCGAAGCAAGGAGCGAAGCGACGCGGCGCAGACCCCGGGATCCATGCCGCGACCTTTGTCGAGGAATGCAGCGGAGCAGAATTCTGCACCGTTGTGACGCGTTGGAGTCGCGGCATGGATCCTATGGTCTGCGCCGCGTCGCTTCGCTCCTTGCTCCGTCATAGGATGACGAAGCGACAGGGCGGCTTCGGCCAATCGCGAATGTCTGCGACGGGTCACCAAATGAATGGTGAAATCTTGCCTGCCGAGAGTCGGTAACCTTCCCCGTCTCG
>NZ_JAMYVQ010000023.1:0-109959 GCF_040324155.1 Mesorhizobium sp. M0011
ACGCTGGTGTTCCCAAATGGCATCGCGAACCTCCCGGCGCAAAGCACGCCAAACTGTTCGCGATGTCCTCGCACACCTGTTCGCGATGTCTCCGGTCCAAACACCCCTGCCCGGGGGAGAGGAAAAGCCGGTCGCACGCTTGGCGCCTTTCCTCTCCCCCGTCGAGCGGGGGAGAGGTGGTCTGCGAAGCAGGCCGGAGTGGGGGTCGACAGCTCCAAGAGGCATCATCATGACCGCCTCCGACGCCCGTCCTCTCTCTCGTCGCGACTGGCTGCTCAGCGAGCGGCCGGCCTCGCGCATGCAGGCAAGGCTCGGCCGTGCCTATGTGGCGTGGCGGCGCTTTTCCGCCAACCGTCTGGCCTTTCTCGGCCTGCTCATCATCGTTGCCTTGCTGGTCGTTGCCGCCCTTGCCGGCGTGCTGGCACCTTATTCTCCGACGTTCGGCGACCTGAAGAACGCGCGCCTGCTGGCGCCGAGCGCCGAGCACTGGTTCGGCACCGACGATCTCGGCCGCGATATCCTGTCGCGCATCCTCTACGGCTCGCGCTGGACCCTTTATGTGGTCATCCTGGTCGCCATCATCGCGGCACCGATCGGCCTTCTGGTCGGCACGGTGGCCGGCTATGCCGGCGGCTGGACCGATGCCATCCTGATGCGCATCACCGACATCTTTCTCGCCTTTCCCAAGCTGATCCTGGCGCTGGCGTTTGTTGCAGCACTTGGCCCCGGCATCGAGAATGCGGTGCTGGCCATCGCCATCACCTCATGGCCGCCCTACGCCCGCATCGCGCGGGCAGAGACGCTGACGGTGCGCAATTCCGATTACATCAAGGCGGTGCAGCTGATGGGCGCCTCGCCCTTCCGCATGGTGCTGCGCCATATCATGCCGCTTTGCATTTCGTCCCTGATCGTCAGGGTGACGCTCGACATGGCCGGCATCATCCTGACCGCCGCCGGGCTCGGTTTCCTCGGCCTCGGCGCGCAACCGCCGCTGCCGGAATGGGGCACGATGATCGCGTCGGGGCGCCGCTTCGTGCTCGACCAGTGGTGGGTGGCCGGTGCGCCGGGCTTCGCCATCCTCATCGTCAGCCTCGGCTTCAACCTGCTCGGCGACGGCCTGCGCGACGCGCTCGATCCCCGCAGTGGTGACCAATGAGCAGGGAAACGAAGACGCTGCTCGAGGTCGACGACCTGCGCGTCACCTTCCCGACCCGCACCGGGCTGATCGAGGCGGTTCGCGGCGTCTCCTTCTCGCTCGGCCGCGAACGGCTCGGCATCGTCGGAGAATCCGGCTCCGGCAAATCGCAGACCGGCCGCGCCATCATGGGCCTGACGCCGCCGCAGGCGCGGATATCGGCCAACAAGCTCGCCTTCGACGGCATCGACCTGCTCAGCGTCTCGCCGCGCGAACGCCGGGCGCTGCGCGGCAAGCGCATCGCCATGATCCTGCAGGATCCGAAATACTCGCTCGACCCGGTGATGAGCATCGGCCGCCAGATCGTCGAAACGCTGCGCACGCATGAAAAGGTCGGCAAGGCCGAGGCGCGCGACCGCGCATTGGCCATGCTGGAGGCGGTGCAGATCCGTGATCCCTCTCGCGTCTTCAACCTGCATCCGCATGAAGTGTCCGGCGGCATGGGCCAGCGCGCCATGATCGCCATGATGCTGATCGCCGGTCCGGAAATGATGATCGCCGACGAGCCGACCTCGGCGCTCGACGTCACCGTGCAGCTTGATGTGCTCGGCATTCTCGACCGGCTGGTCAGTGAGCGCGGCATGGGGCTGATCTTCATCTCGCACGATCTGCGCCTGGTCTCATCCTTCTGCGACCGCGTCATCGTCATGTATGCCGGCAAGGTGGTCGAGCAGCTCAAGGCGTCCGAACTCGGCCATGCCCAGCATCCCTACACGCGCGGCTTGCTCAATTGCATGCCCAAGATCGGTGCCGACCGCCACCCGCTGCCGGTGCTCGACCGCAAGCCGGAGTGGGCGGCATGACTTCTGCGATTGCCGTCGACAGGCTGGAAGTGATCTTCGACCGTTTTCGCGCACTGAAGGGCGTCAGCCTCGACGTGCAGCCGGGTGAATCCTTTGGCCTGGTCGGTGAATCCGGCTCCGGCAAATCGACGCTGCTTCGGGCCATCGCCGGCCTTGCGCCGGTCGCATCGGGCAGCATCGCCGTCAACGGCAAGACGCTCGGGCCACGCCGCGACAA
Organism: Mesorhizobium sp. M0011; assembly: GCF_040324155.1. Lineage (NCBI taxonomy): Bacteria > Pseudomonadati > Pseudomonadota > Alphaproteobacteria > Hyphomicrobiales > Phyllobacteriaceae > Mesorhizobium > Mesorhizobium sp. M0011. The sequence goes on from NZ_JAMYVQ010000023.1 coordinate 2,216, forward strand.
GGCCTTCTACCGCGAAGTGCAGATGGTCTTCCAGGATCCGTACGGCTCGCTGCACCCGCGCCAGACCGTCGACCGCCTGCTGCAGGAGCCGCTTGCCATCCACGGCTTCGCCGATGGCGAAAAGCGCATCCAGCGGGCGCTCGACGAGGTCGGGCTGGGAAACGGCTTTCGCTTCCGCTATTCGCACCAACTATCGGGCGGCCAGCGCCAGCGCGTGGCGATTGCCCGTGCCCTGATCCTCGAACCTTCGATCCTGCTGCTCGACGAGCCGACCTCGGCGCTCGATGCCTCGGTGCAGGCGGAAGTGCTCAACCTGTTGGAAGAGGTACGCAAGCGGCGCAAGCTGACCTTCCTGATGGTCAGCCACGACCTCGCCATCATCACCCATATGTGCGAGCGGCTGATGGTGATGCAAAGCGGCGAGGCGGTTGAGAACCTGGCGGCGGCGGATCTCGTCGAACGTCGCGTGACGAAGGACTATACTCGCAACCTGCTGAGAGCGAGCGACGGGTTTGTGAGAACCGCCTGAATTCGTCTTCCTGTGTGCAGAACCAACCGTCTTCAGGGATTCCGATGGAGGAATGGAAGTTTGCGGATCCGCCCAACCTCGCGGTGTTGTCGGACAAGAGCCTATTTAAACGTGGCGACTGGATCGCATACGTTGTGCATGAAGATGACGACGACGACAGCTACAACGACGAAGGTGGCAGTTGGCAATTCTACAGCAGCGACACTCGAGATTGGGATGAACGCGAGGTAATGCCCGTAGGCCTGCAAGAGGTGGTTCAACTGGATGAAACCATCGTGGAGTTGGCCGATTTGCCGAAAGGTTGGCATGCCTGGCGCACCTCAAAATCGTCGCCGTGGCAACGCGCCAAGTCACGCCCCGTACCCTCCAACGACAACGAATGACCCGGCAAAGCCTTAAGTCTGAGCTTGCACCGGTTCGCCGCTCTCCACGGGTAGCTCTTCCTGGGCTTTCGGCTCCTTGATCCTGAACCACGTCACATAAAGCGCTGGCAGGAACAGCAGCGTGATCGCCGTGCCGGCGATGATGCCGCCCATCATGGCATAGGCCATCGGGCCCCAGAACACTTCGCGCGCGATCGGGATCAGGGCGAGACTTGCGGCCGCCGCCGTCAGCGCGATTGGCCGCATGCGGTGTTCCGTCGCCTCGATGACGGCCGCCCAGCGGTCCTTGCCTTCCCGGACGAGATCCTCGATCTGCACGATCAGGATGACCGAGTTGCGGATCAGGATGCCGATCAGCGCCAGCACGCCGAGGATGGCGACGAAGCCGAGCGGCGCGCCGCTCGGCACAAGGGCCGCCACAACGCCGATCAGGCCGAGCGGCGCCACCGCCACCACCAGGAACAGGCGCTGGAAACTCTGCAATTGCACCATCAGGATCGTCGCCATGACGAACAGCATCAACGGCACGACGGCGGCGATCGGTCCTTGGCTTTTGGCACTCTCCTCGACCGAGCCGGCGGTGGCGATCGAATAGCCCGGCGGTAGCTTGGCGGTGAAGGCATCGACCGACGGCTTCAATTCGTTGACGACGGTGGCCGGCAGCACGTCGCCGACCAGTCCGGCGCGCACGGTGATGGTCGGGATGCGGTCGCGTCGCCACACCGTTGGCTGCTCCAGATCGTAGCGGAAGTTGGCGACGGCCGCGAGCGGGATCGCCTCGCCGGTACTGGTCGGCAGCTGCATGTTCTGCAACGTTTCGATCGAGCCGCGTTCGGACCCACGCGAGCGCGCCACGACATTGATCAGGTAGGTGGCGTCACGCACCTGCGTGATGGTAGCGCCGCCGACGGTGCTGTTGAGCGCGCTGGCGATGTCGGAAGAGGTGATGCCAAGCTGGCGTGCCTTGTCCTGCAGCACGTCGACCCTCAGCACGCGTTGCGGCTCGTTCCAGTCGAAGGTAGGCGCGGCAAGCTTTGGATCGGCGGAGATGACACCGGCGAATTGCTGCGCCAGTTCGCGCACCGTCTGGATGTCGGGACCGCCGATGCGATACTGCACCGGGCGGCCGACCGGGGGCCCGAGTTCGAGCGGCTTGACGAAGGCGTCGGTGCCGACGAACTCCTCGCGCAGCAGTTTTTCAAGCGCCGGCTTGACCCGGTTGCGGGCCGCGATGCTCTTGGTGACGATGACGGTCTGGCCGAAATAGGGGTTGGCCGGCTGCACGTCATAGGCGAGCACGAAACGCACCGCGCCCTGGCCGATATAGGACGAAAAATGGTCGATGTCGGGATTGCCGACCAGCGCCCGCTGCTCGAACCGCTCCATCTGGTCGCGCGTATCGGCGATCGAGGCATTCTGCGGCAGGTTCCAGTCGACGATCAGCTCCGGCCGGTCCGATGGCGGAAAGAACTGCTGCTGCACCAGCCCGAAGCCGGCGATCGAGCCGGCAAACAAAAGCACGGTGACGATGATGGTCAGCCAGTGATGGCGCACCGAGCCGACAAGCACGCGCCGGAAAAGCGAGGTGAAGCGGCCGGGCTGGTCGTGATGCTTGGTTTTCATCGTCGCCGGCAGGATGGTGACGCCGAGCAGTGGCGCAAACAGCACCGCCACGACCCATGACACCAGCAGCGAAACGGCGATGACCACGAACAGGGTGAAGGTATATTCGCCGGCGGCGCTGTTGTTGAGGCCGATCGGGATGAAGCCGGCGACCGTCACCAGCGTACCGGTCAGCATCGGAAAGGCGGTCGATGTGTAGACATAAGTCGCCGCCTTGCGCAGATTGTCGCCGACCTCCAGCCGCGCCACCATCATCTCGACCGCGATCATCGCGTCGTCGACCAGAAGCCCGAGCGCGATGATCAGCGCACCCAGGGAAATACGCTGCAGCGAAATGCCGAGATAGGCCATGACCGTGAAGGTGATGGCCAGCACCAGCGGGATCGACAGCGCCACGACGAAGCCGGCGCGCATGCCGAGGCTGATGAACGACACCGCGAGCACGATGGCGACCGCCTCGAACAGCGCGCGCGTAAAGCCCGAGACGGCCTCCTCGACAATGACCGGCTGGTCGGCCACCAGATGCACGCCGACACCGACCGGCAGGTCGGCCAGCACCTTGTCCATCTCCTTGTGCAGCGCCTCGCCGAATTCGAGCAGGTTGGCGTTGGGTTTCATGCCGATGGCGAGCCCGATCGCGTCCTGGCCGTTGAAGCGGAATAGCGCCGTAGGCGGATCGACATAGCCGCGCGTGATCGTCGCCACGTCGCTGAGGCGGAAGAAGCGGTCATTGACGCGCAGATTGATGGCGCGCAGGCTGTCCTCGGAGGTGAACTGCCCGCCGACACGCACGCTGATGCGCTCCGGCCCGGACTGAATGACGCCGGACGGCGTAATCGCGTTCTGCGCCTGCAGGCTCGCCACGATCGCTTGCTGGTTGAGGCCGAGGGCGGCGATCTGGCGGGTCGAGAATTCGAGATAGATCGCCTCGTCCTGGGCGCCGACCAGGTCGACCTTGCCGGCGTTGGGCACGGTCAGGATTTTTGTTCTGGCGTCCTCGACATAGTCGCGCAACTGGCGCGGCGTCAGCCCGTCCGATGTGAAGGCGTAGATGTTGCCATAGACGTCGCCGAAGCGGTCGTTGAAGAACGGTCCCTGCACCCCCTGCGGAAACTGCGCCCCGATGTCGTTGACCATGTTGCGCACCTGAATCCAGTTCGGCACGACATCGCGTGCCTTGGTGGTGTCCTTCAGGTTGACGAAGATGACGGTCTGGCCGGCCGTGGTGACGGACTTGGTGTAGTCGAGGCTGTCGAGTTCCTCGAGTTTCTTCTCGATACGGTCGGTCACCTGCTGCACGGTTTCCTTGACCGAGGCGCCCGGCCAGTTGGCCTGGATGATCATCGTCTTGATGGTGAAGTTGGGGTCTTCTTCACGGCCGAGATTGAGGTAGGAGAACACGCCAGCCACGACGAAGACCAGCATGAAATACCAGACCATGGAGCGGTGGTTGAGCGCCCAGTCGGAGAGATTGAAGCCTTTCATGAGGCGCCTCCCTCGAGCACTTTCACCTTCTGGCCTTCGCTCAGGCTGTGGACGCCCGCCGTGACGACACGCATGCCCGCGTCAAGCCCTTCGGCCACGGTGAAGATAACGCCATTCTTCGACGCGATCTTGATGTCGCGTGCGTTCACGCTGGATGTCTGCGGGTCGACGATCCACACTTTCGCGGAACCGTTCTTTTCGAGCAGCGCCGACATCGGCAGTTCGATCGTCGGTGCCACCTTGGTCACGCGGGTCGCCGTTACCGTCGAGCCGAGCCGGAAGGCCTGTGGCGGATCCGTGAGCGTCAGCTTGACGCGCCGCGTGCGGGTCGAGCCCTCGGATTGCGGTGCGATCTCGCGCAGCTTGGCCCCGGTCTGGATCGTCGGCAGCGACTGCAGGATCACCTGGAAGGGCGTGCCGGCCTCAAGATCACCGGTCAATTGATCGGGAATGTCGACCACCGCCTCGCGCAGGTCCGAACGCGCCACGGTGACGACGGTCTGGCCGGGCGAGACCGTCTGGCCAACTTCGGCGCCGACCGCGGTGACGACACCGTCGAAATCAGAGAACAGCCTGGCATAGCCGAGCTGCTCCTGCGATTTGGCAAGCGAAGCCTTGGCCCGCTCGACACCTGCCTCCGCAGCTTTGCGCGCCTGCTGCGCGGCATCGAAGACAGCTTGCGTGGCGTTGGCCGAGGCGAGCAACTGGCGCTGCCGTTCCTCGCTGGCGGCGGCGTTGGCGAGCTGCGCCTCGGCATTGGACAGTTCCGCCTTGGCCGCCTGGAGGCCCAACTCCAGCGCGGTCGGATCGAGTGCCGCTATCGTCGTGCCCTTGCTGACGATGTCGCCGACCTGGACGTCGCGCGAGACGACCCGGCCAAGCAGGCGGAAGGCCAGGTCGGCGCTGACCTGCGGTTCGACGGATCCGGCAAAACCGAAGATTTGCGTGGTGCGCGGCTCGATCACCATCGACAGCACCGGTCGGATGATCTCGGGCGGCTTTTCCTCCGACTTGGAGCAGGATGCCAGCGCGCCGAGCATGAGCACGCCGAGCAGGATGCGTGGCGTTCGGCTCATTGGCCCGCTCCCGATATCTCGATCGTCTGTCCAGGGCTGAGCAGCTGTCCTCCAGCGGTGACGACGCTCTGGCCCGCGTCCAGCCCCTTGGCGATCACGACCGTGCCCGAATTGAACGCCAGCACTTCGACCGGCGCCATCGTCACCGCCTTGGTCGAGGGATCGACGATCCAGACCGCCGGCTTGCCGCCGCTGGACGTCAGCGCCTGCCAAGGCAGCAGGATCGCCTTCGCCGGCTTGGCGCTTACCGAGCCGATGACGGCTGCCCCCAGCGGCATGCCGGCGGGCGTGTCGGGAATGGCGACTTTGACCCGGATCGAGCCCGAAGCCGGGTCGACCGCAGGCGAGATTTCGCGGACCTTGCCCGTCGCCCTGACCTGCGGATCGGACAACAGCGTGATCGTCACCGCAGGCGATGCCGGTGTCTTGGCGATCAGCGTCTCCTGCACGTTGAATACCGCGTCGCGGTCCCCGTCCTCGGCGACGGTGAAGACGGTTTGCGCGGCTTGCACCACTTGGCCGGTTTCGACTTGGCGGGCGGTAATCACGCCGGCGGCACCGGCCTTGAGTTCGGTGAAGGACAGGTTTTGCTGGGCGTTGGAGAAAGCGCTCTGCGCGGCATCGACGCTGCCTTGTGCCACCTTCAGGGCCTGGTCCGCGGCGTCATAATCGCGCCTGGTGGTGAAACCCTGGGCGAGCAGCGTCTTCTGCCGTTCGAAGGCGGCGGCGGACTGGGTCAATTGCGCCTGTGCCGCGTCGAGATCGGCCTGCGCCGAGCGCAAATCGGATTCCTGCTCCTGCGGATCGATCCGGGCAAGCACCGTGCCTTGATCGACATGCTGGCCGACATCGACAAACCGTTCGGCGACGCGACCGCCGACCCGGAACGACAGATTGTTCAGCGTACGCGCCGTGATCACCCCGGTCAGCGAGGTCCTTGGCGCATAGTCGGCCATCGCCACCGTTTCGGTGCGCACCATGATCTGCAGTTTCTTGTCCACCGCTTCCTGCTTCTGGCAGCCGACCAAAAGCAGCGCAGCCGTGCAGGCGAAAAGCGCCGGGGCGGCTGGAAAAGACAAAAGACCGGGAGCTTGGACCGACGGCTGCGAGACGGGCGAAGTCACGTTCCTGCTCATGGGCTCCCCCGGCCGCGGCGGCTCGCTGGTCGCGATGCCTCGTGGAGATCCAGAGGATAGTCGATCCCCGGGAAAAGGAAACCGGTCTCGTACGTGTATCGCCTGACTGGTTAAGCGCCGGGATCTGCCCACCGCAGGCCCAATCGCCTGCCGGTGGTGCCGACTTGAGGAAAACGTGAAATAAGGTCAGAAGACGTCTCAACGGCATCAAACAGGACGGGCGCCGGCCCGGTGAGGGATACGATGAAGAATTCAGCCATTTCCGAACGCAAGAACCAATCGATTTCCCGCGGTGTCGGCATGACCACGCAGATCTATGCCGACCGGGCTGAAAATTCGGAAATCTGGGATGTCGAGGGGCGTCGCTATATCGATTTCTCGTCGGGCATCGCCGTCGTCAACACCGGGCATCGCCATCCCAGGGTGATCGAAGCGGTCAAGGCACAACTCGACCGCTTCACCCACACCTGCCACCAGGTGGTGCCCTATGAGAGCTATGTGCGCCTGGCCGAACGGCTGAACGGCATGCTGCCCGGCAAGTTCGAGAAGAAGACGATCTTCGTCACCACCGGGGCGGAGGCGGTAGAGAACGCCATCAAGATCGCCCGCAATGCCACCGGCCGTCAGGCGGTCATCGCCTTCGCCGGCGGTTTCCATGGCCGCACCTTCATGGGCATGGCACTGACCGGCAAGGTCGTGCCCTACAAGGTCGGCTTCGGCGCCATGCCGGGCGATGTCTATCATGCGCCGTTCCCGGTGCCGCTGCACGGTGTCTCGGTCGCCGACTCGCTGGCGGCGCTCGACCGGCTGTTCAAGGCCGATGTCGATCCGGCCCGCGTCGCCGCCATCATCATCGAGCCGGTTCAGGGCGAGGGCGGCTTCTACGACGCGCCGCGTGACTTCCTGGTTGCGCTGCGCAAGCTTTGCGACCAGCACGGCATGCTGCTGATCGCCGACGAAGTGCAGACCGGCTTTGCCCGCACCGGCAAGATGTTTGCGATGGATCACCATGAGGTGGCCGCCGATATCACCACCATGGCCAAGAGCCTTGCCGGCGGTTTCCCGCTGGCGGCGGTCACCGGCCGCGCCGAAATCATGGATGCGCCCGGGCCCGGCGGGCTCGGCGGCACCTATGGCGGCAGCCCGATCGGCGTTGCCGCCGCGCACGCCGTGCTCGACGTGATCGATGACGAAAACCTGTGCGACCGCGCCAACACGCTGGGCGCAAGGCTGAAGCAGCGGCTGCAGTCGATCCGCGACGACGTGCCCGAGATCGTCGACATCAGAGGCCTCGGCTTCATGAACGCGGTCGAGTTCAACGACGTCAAGAAGGGCCTGCCGTCGGCCGAGATCGCCAATGCGATCCGGTTGAAGGCGCTCGACAAGGGCCTGATCCTGCTGACCTGCGGTGTCTACGGCAACGTCATCCGCTTCCTGGCGCCGATCACCATCCAGGACGAAGTCATGAACGAAGCACTCGACATCCTGGAAAGCTCGATCCGCGAAGTCTGCGCCGCCTGAACTTCTACCTCCCCCTTGTGGGGAGGTCGGACCGAAGGTCCGGGTGGGGCGCCTCGCGCAGACCCCACCCCGCTGCTTCACAGCGACCCTCCCCACAAGGGAGGGTAAGCGGGGGCTAGCCCGCAGCCCTGGCAGGCTCATCCTGCTGAAACGCGGCCAGCGCCGCCTTCAAACCGTCAGGTCCCTCAGCAACCGTTTCCGGCGTCGGCGAAAAGCCGGCGCCGAGCATCTTGCGGCCAAGCATGTGGTCGCCGGGGCGGTTGACCGATTCGATGCCGAGCAGCCGGTCGCCGGCATAGTGGTAGATCGAGAATTTGTTTTCGGGCAGGTCGCCCAGCACGACATGGCTGTCGCCGCCGGCGGTCAGGCCGACCATCTGCAATTTCATGTCGCCGATGTCCGACCAGAACCATGGCACCGCCGAATAGGCGTCGGTGTGGCCTGATATCGTGCGCGCGGCAAGCCGCGCCTGATCGGTGGCGTTCTGCACCGATTCCAGCCGCACGTCGCCGCCGGTGAACCAGTGACGGTAGGAGGCAGCATCGCCAATGGCGAGAATCTCCGGCATCGACGTGCGCATCTGATGATCGACGCGGATGCCGTTGGCGATGCCGAGGCCTGCAGACTGCGCCAGTTCGACATTCGGCATGGCACCAATGCCGACGATGACCATGCGCGCCGGCAGCCTTTCGCCTGACGAGGTGATGGCGGCCGTGACATGACCGTTTTCGCCATCGAGCCTGGCGATCGAGGTGCCGGTGAGAATGCGCACGCCTGTCGCTTCCAGCCGTTGCCGGACGTGGCTCGCCACCACCGGCGCCACGGCGCGGCCGAGTAGCCGGTCCACGGCCTCCACCACTGTCACCGTGCGGCCGGTGGCCCGCAGTGTGGCTGCTATCTCCAGCCCGATGAAACCGCCGCCGAGGATGACGATTTCGTCGCTTTGCGCGCTGAGGTCGCGGATCAGCCGCGCATCGGCCAGCGAGCGCAGCGACAGCACACCGGACAGGTCGGCACCGGGCAGCGGCAGCGTGCGCGGGCGCGAGCCTGTCGCCAGGATCAGATGGTCAAAGGCCAGCGCACCACCGCCGGCAATATCCAAACTGCGGCGTCGGGTATCGATCCGATCGATCCTGACGCCAGGCCGGTAATCGATGGCGCTGCCGGTGTAAAAGGCCTCGCCGCGCAAGGGTTGCGGCTTGGCCTCGGCATCCTTGATGAAAGTCTTCGACAGCGGCGGCTTGTGATAGGGAAGTTCGTCCTCATCCCCGACGAGGATCACCGGCCCGTCATAGCCGTCTTCGCGCAGACTGGCGGCCGCTTGCACGCCCGCATGACCCGCGCCGACAATGACCACACCGTTCTTCATCGCATTCCAATCCCGCTTCTATCCTAGGATGTCTCGCCAAGTGGCAATTGTCTGGTGCCGCCGCAAGAGAGCTTTTGCGGGTCGCACCCGGAATGGCAGCTGTCAATCGTACAGTTCAACGGCAAGACCGGTGCAGAAAGACGCATAAGTTGACAGTCGTAGTTTAGAATAATTCTAAACTATTGTTTCAATTGACTTTTCCTACGGATTGTCATTGACATCCGACGATGTCGCAGCTTTATGGAAGCTCGCGCGTCAGCGCATCCCTTTAATGTCTGGGCCTTGAACCCTTTCGATTGGAGGCATTTTGGTGTCTTTCTTCCGCGAACCGCGCGCTAGCGCGGCATCTCTTGCGCCCAATGGCCCGCAGATGGCCTGGCGCCGGTTGCTGTGCGCGCCGTTTACAGAATTTCCGAGAAACTGGAGAGTGATTATGACAGCACGATATGGCAGCAGGCTTGCGGCGATCGGCGCCACTGCCCTGCTGACGGCGGCGGTATTCGTGTTGCCGGCAAAGGCGGAAACCGATGCAAAGGCCGTCATCAAGACCTATTCCGACATCGCGCTCGCCAAATATGAGGATTCGCTGACCACCGCGCAGGCGCTCGACAAGGCGGTCGACGCGCTGCTCGCCACGCCATCGGCGGAAACCCTCAACGCTGCCCGTGACGCCTGGAAGGCATCGCGCGTTCCCTACCAGCAGACCGAGGTCTACCGCTTCGGCAACAAGATCGTCGACGACTGGGAAGGCAAGGTGAATTCCTGGCCGCTGGATGAAGGTTTGATCGACTACGTCGCCAAGAGCTACGGCACCGAATCGGACGCGAATGCGCTCTACACGGCCAATGTGATCGCCAACAAGGAGATCGAGATCAACGGCAAGAAGGTCGATGCATCGAAGCTTTCGCCGGAATTCCTCTCCGGCACGCTGCAGGGAGCCGGCGGCATCGAGGCCAATGTCGCCACCGGCTACCACGCCATCGAATTCCTGCTCTGGGGCCAGGACCTGCATGGCACCGGGCCGGGTGCCGGCGAGCGCCCCTATACCGACTACGACCTCCAGAACTGCACCGGCGGCAATTGCGATCGCCGCGCCGAGTATCTGAAATCGGCCAGCGACCTTCTGGTTTCGGATCTTCAGGAGATGGTCGGCAACTGGAAGGAAGACGGCGCCGCCCGCAAGGCTCTCGTCGATGGCGAGCCGAACACGGCGATCTCGACCATCTTCACCGGCATGGGCTCGCTGTCCTACGGCGAACTGGCCGGCGAGCGCATGAAGCTCGGCCTGCTGCTGCATGATCCGGAAGAGGAGCACGATTGCTTCTCCGACAACACGTACAATTCGCATCTCTACGACGCCATCGGCATTCGCGCGGCCTATCATGCGAGCTACACGCGTCTCGACGGCACCGTCGTTTCGGGTCCCTCGGTGGCCGATATGGTGAAGGCGGCCGATCCGGCGATCGACAAGGAACTGTCTGACAAGCTCGATGTTTCGGTCGCCAAGATGGAGGCGATCAAGGCGCGTGCACTGGCCGGCGAGGCCTATGACCAGCAGATCGCCGAGGGCAACATTGAGGGCAACGCCACCGTGCAGGCGGCGATCGATGCGCTGATCGATCAGACCAAGTCGATTGAGCGCGCCGTCGGCTCCTTGAAGCTCAGCACCATCGCCTTCGAAGGGTCCGATAGCCTCGACGCGCCGGACAAGGTGTTCAAGTAAGGGTCGAAAGACAGGTGACTGATCCGGGAGCCGGCAAACCGGCTCTGGAACGGCCTCCGCTAGAAAATCAAGCCACACGGCGCGGGAGACGCCGTCAGCCAGCCGAGCAAGCCAATGCTGATTTGTCATTGCAATATCATCACCGAGAAGGAGATCGAGCAGACGATCGTCGGGCTGCTGGACCAGGATCCCTGGCAGCTGATCGTGCCGGCGAAGATCTATCATGCCATGCAAAAGCGCGGTCGCTGTTGCGGCTGCTTCCCAAATGTGGTGGAAACGATCATTCGGGTCACCGAAAATTACCACGCCCGCTCGGAGGCGAGCGGCGTGGATGTCGTTTCACACCTGGATCGCGTCAGAGGCCTGCGCGTCCAATACGGGAGCAGAATTCATGAAAGGCGATCCGCAGATCATCGAGCGGCTTAACGAGGCCCTTTTTCTGGAACTCGGGGCCGTCAATCAGTACTGGGTGCATTTCCGTCTGCTTGAGGACTGGGGATACGCCAAGCTGGCAAAGAAGGAGCGGGCGGAATCGATCGAGGAGATGCACCATGCCGACAAGCTCGTCGCCCGCATCATCTTCCTCGAAGGCCATCCGAACCTGCAGTCCGTGGCGCCGCTGCGCATCGGGCAGAACGTCAAGGAAGTGCTCGAATCCGACCTTGCCGGCGAATATGACGCACGTACCGCTTACAAGCGTTCGCGCGAAATCTGCAACGACGCCGGCGACTACGTGACGATGAAGCTGTTCGAGGAATTGCTCGCCGACGAGGAGGGCCACATCGACTTTCTCGAGACGCAACTCGACCTGCTTGCCTCGATCGGCGAGGAGAAATACGGCCAGCTCAACGCCGCATCGGCGGACGAGGCGGAGTAAGGGCATGCGGGAATGCGGCGCCTGCTAGAATTCGTGCGCCGCTCGCGGCGGGCCGATGGCTCGCCGTCCCTTCCAAAGACGTCAGCCGGATTGGCGCGTCGGCACTATGTCATGCTCGTGTTGGCACTCACCTCTTCGGCGATGGCGGGTGATATTCAGCCAGCCGGCCTCGCCGTCACGCGCACCGACCTCAATGCGAAGGATCAGGCGCGCGTCATCGCCGTCACCAGGCCGACCACGGATTTTTCCAGGCCAGAGCAGTTCGAACTGATGCAAGGTGGCGCCGGCACGTCCCGAAAGGACGTCAGCCGCGATTCCTTCTCGCAATCCTCGGCCAACATCACCTTCGAGGAAGAGGGCGACTTCAAGCTCGGCAATGCCCTTTTCCGCAAGAATTGGGTGTCGTCGCCATCCTCGACGCAGGCTTCGGACGGGCTCGGCCCGCTGTTCAACGAACGCGCCTGCCAGAACTGCCATCTGAAGGATGGCCGCGGCCGCCCGCCGCAAGGCGACGCCGGCACCACGTCGATGTTCCTTCGGCTGGCCCGCGACGCCAGCAGCGCGCAAGAGAGGGAGGCGCTTGCCGACCACGAGGTGCCTAACTTCCCCGACCCGGTCTATGGCAGGCAATTGCAGGAGCTCGCCGTGCCCGGCCTGCCCGGTGAAGGCAGGATGCACATCGACTATCAGGAACGTAAGGTGGAGCTGACGGACGGCACAGTGATCTCCTTGCGCAAACCGAGCTATTCGGTTGACGGCCTTGGCTACGGGCCGCTTGACCCACGCACCACGCTGTCGCCGCGCCTGACGCCGCCGATGATCGGCCTGGGCCTGATCGAACAGATCGCGCCGGCTGATATTCTCGCCCACGCCGATCCGGACGACAGGGACGGCGACGGCATTTCCGGCAGGCCGAACATCGTGCGCGATGGCTTGAGCGGGGAACTGACGCTCGGCCGCTTCGGCTGGAAGGCGCAGACCGCGTCGATCCGCCAGCAGGCAGCGGATGCCTTTGCCGGCGACATCGGCATCTCGACGCCCGAAGAGCCGAAGCATTGGGGCGATTGCACTGCTGCGGAGGCAAAATGCCTCGCCATGCCGAACGGCGTGCAGCAGCGTCTTGGCCCGGTCGAGGCGCCGCCGCCGGTGATGGATCTCGTCACCTTCTATTCGCAGAACCTGGCCGTGCCGGCGCGCCGGGATCTCGACGCCCCACAAGTTCTCAAAGGCAAGAAGGTCTTCTATGAGATGGGCTGCATTGCCTGCCACACATCGAAATTTGTCACGCGCCGCGACACGCCCAACAAAGCGCAGGCCTTCCAGCTGATCTGGCCTTATTCCGACTTCCTGCTGCACGACATGGGGCCAGATCTGGCCGATGGCCAGGCCGTGGGAGATGCGACGGGCAATGAATGGCGCACGCCGCCACTGTGGGGCATCGGCCTGACCGAGACGGTCAACGGCAATTCCTTCTTCCTGCATGACGGGCGTGCGCGCAGCCTGACCGAGGCGATCCTGTGGCATGGCGGCGAGGCACAGAAAGCGCGCGACCGCTTTGCCGCAGCCAATGCGGCCGACCGCAATGCGCTGCTCAAATTCCTGGAGTCACTGTGATGTTCAAGCGTTCTGCATTGTTTCTCGTTCTTCCGCTGGCTCTGCTGGGCGTTGTCCCTGCGTCGGCGGCGGTCAAAGCCTCCGATATCATCCAGCGCGCGATCGATGGCTTCGTCCGCCCGGCCTATGCCGGCCTGCACGAGCATGCGGAAGCCTTGACCGGATCCATGCGCGAGCTGTGCGTCACGCCCTCGCAAGGAGAACTCGATGCCGCACGCGCCGAATTCTCCGCCACCGTCTATGCCTGGTCGTCAGCCGAAATCATCGGCTTCGGACCGATCAAGGAGAACAACCGGCTGGAACGCATGCTGTTCTGGCCGGATCGCAAGAGCATCGGCCTGAAACAGGTACAGGCGGCGCTGTCCGCCAAGGATCCGACCGCGACCGATCCGGCACAACTGGCCGGCAAGAGCGTTGCCATGCAGGGGCTGGGCGCGCTCGAATTCGTTCTTTACGGCGACGGCGCCGATGCACTTGCCGGCAAGGATGATCCCTACCGCTGCGCTTATGGCACTGCTGTTGCCGGCAACATCGAAACCATGGCCGGCGAGGTCAGCGCCGCCTGGAACAAGCCGGGCGGCTTTGCCGCCCTTTGGGCCAATCCGGGGCCGCAGAACCCGCTCTACCGCAACGGCAATGAAGCGGTGACCGAACTGGTCGGCGTCTTCATCAATGAGCTGGAAATGGTCCGCGACGTGCGCCTGAAAGGGTTTTTCGGTGGCAAGCCGGATGCGGACAAGCCGAAACAGGCAATCTACTGGCGCTCGCAAAACACCACCGCGTCACTGGCCGGCAATCTCTCCGGCATCGATACGCTGTTCCAGGCCTCGAAACTTGGTGACGCTCTGCCGGCCGATGCGCGCTGGATGGCCGAATCGATCCATATCCAGCTGGTCAACGGTGTCGCCACCGCCAAGGCGGTCAGTGGTCCAATCGACAAGACGCTTGCCGATCCGGCGCTGCGCGACAAGCTCGATCATTTCGCGCTGATCACCTCCAGCCTGTCGACCTTGATCGGCACCAGGTTGACCGCCGAATTCGGCCTGACCGCAGGCTTCTCCTCGCTGGATGGGGACTGAGCATGACCTTGAGATTGGCCGAAACGCCCATAGCTTCGTCATCCTGGGGCGAAGCAAGGAGCGAAGCGACGCAGCGCAGACCCCGGGATCCATGCCGCGACTTCAAAGCGCTGCCGCGGTCCAGAATTTTGCTCCGTTGCACCCGACGGTCAAGGTCACGGCATGGATCCTCGGGTCTCCGCGACGGAGCTTCGCTCCTGCTCCGCCCGTGGATGACGAAGTTCCGGAGGCTTCGGCTAACTTCCAATGTCTGCGATGGATCATTCCAAGAATCGGTAGGTGCCAAGCGTCAGCTCCGATCCGTAATAATCACCGTGTCCTGGAGCGAGCCAGTGCAGGGGAGGATAGTCTCTTGAAAACCTCCCTCATCGATCGCCGCGATTTCCTGAGGGCTGCGGGTATCGGCTTTGCCGCGGCGATGGCGCCGTCGGCCTGGGCAAAGACGCTTGCGGCCGACGCCGTCTTCGCCACGGCTTTCGTCAAACGCGACGGCAGCTTTGGCGCTGCCGTCCTGTCCGAGGCCGGCAAGGTCCTGCATGCGATCGACCTGCCCGATCGCGGCCACGATGTCACCTTCGATCCCATATCGAAACGCTCGGTGGTCTTCGCGCGTCAGCCCGGCACCTTCGCCGTGGTTTTCGATCACTCGGGCCGTGACGCGCCGCTGACGATCGCCAGCATCGCCGGTCGGCATTTCTTCGGCCATGGCGTGTTCTCCGCCGACGGTGCGCTGCTCTATGCCACCGAAAACGACTTCGACAATGCTGCCGGCGTCGTCGGCGTCTACGATGCGCGGGCGAAGTTCAACCGCATCGGCGAGTTCCCGACCTACGGCATGGGTCCGCACGAGCTTCTGCTGCTGGGCGACGGCAGGACGATCGCTGTTGCCAATGGCGGCATCGAGACCCACCCGGACTATGGCCGCGCCGAACTCAACATCGCCACCATGAAGCCGTGCTACGTGCTGATCGACCGCGTCACCGGCGACTTCATCGAGAAGCACGAATTGCCCGCCGCACTGCACCAGCTGTCGATCCGCCACATGGACGCCGACCCGTCCGACACAGTCTGGTTCGGCTGCCAGTACAGGGGGCCGGGCACCGATCGTCCGCTGCTGGTCGGCCGCGCCGAGCGCGGCAAGGAATTGCAGTTGCTTGACATGCCGCAGGACGTTTTGTCCGGCTTCCGCAACTACATCGGCTCGGTCGCCGCCAATCCGGCTGCCGGCACCGTCGCCGTCTCCTCGCCGGAAGGCAATTCGCTTGTCGTGATCGATTCGGCCAGCGGCCGGATCGTTTCGAACAGCGCGCTGGTCGAGGTCTGCGGCGTGGCGCCAGACGGAACCGGCTTCATGGCCACCACGGGCGCCGGCGAGATCATCGAGGGCAGCGGCGCGACACGCTCCGAACCGGACTATGTCTGGGACAACCACATGCTGCGCATCGATCCGGCCGCATAGGTGCTTTTCCTGTCGAGCCGAAGCGAAGCCGCTTAACGAATTATGCACTATCCCCTTGCGGTGGCGGGCCGTGGCGGGCACAGGGAATTGTTTTTCGAACCGGTCGCTCCATGAAACTGCTTGCCATCGACTGTGCCGCCAACCTCTGCGCCGCTTGCGTCTATGACGTGGTGGCGAAGCGGGAGCTTGGCCGTTCGGTGCTCGATCTCGGCAAGGGCCATGCCGAGCAGCTGATGGCGGTCATCGCCGAAGCGCTCAAGGCGGCCGCAACCGACTATGCCGGTCTTGGCGTCATCGCCGTCTCCGTCGGCCCCGGCTCCTTCACCGGTCTGCGCGTTGGTGTCTCGACCGCGCGCGGCCTGGCGCTGGCGCTGAAGATTCCGGCAATCGGGGTGACGACCCTGGAGGCGCTGGCCGCCGAAGCAGCAGCCGCATTTCCCGGTCGCGCCGTGCTGGCGGCGCTCGATGCCGGCCGTGAGGAGATCCACGCGGCCTTTTACGACGAAACGTCAGCCTTGGCTTACGGTCCGGCCGTGGCCACGCTGGCTGACGTGGTGGCCATGGCGATGGAAACGTCTCCGGTGCTTGCCGGCACCGCGGCAGCGCTCATCAGCGCATCGGCCGGGCGCGAATTTGATGTCGGCCCTCGGACAGCCACCGCCGACATTGTCACCTACGCCCGCCTGGCTGCCGCCAAGGGCGCAGGCGAACGGCCGAAACCACTCTATATGCGCGGCGCCGACGCCAAGCCGCAGGCTGGCTTTATTCTATCAAGGCAAGAAAGATAAATGCGCATACCTTTTCTCCAACCACGCCGCCGGGACTACGCGCTCGAGCCGCTGAGGATCGCCGACAGTCCGGCGGTCTCGCTGCTGCATCGCGAGGACTTTGTCCGCCCTTGGACCGATGGCGAATTCGCCGCCCTGCTCGAACAGGACACCGTGTTCGGCTATGCCGCGCGCGAAACCGGACAGGGCTCCAAGCCGCCCGTCGGCTTCGTGCTGGCGAGGCTTGCGGCAGGCGAGGGCGAGATCCTGACCGTCGCGGTGGCGCGATCGCATCGTCGCCAGGGGTTGGGCTGGCAATTGATGGACGCGGTGTTGCGCGAACTGCACGCGCAGCGCGCCGAAGCGCTGTTCCTCGAGGTCGACGAGACCAATGTCGCGGCGATCGCGCTTTATCGTCGGCTGGGCTTCCGCGAGGTCGGCAAGCGGCCGAATTACTACAGATCGGCCGAACACGGACCGACCGGCGCGCTTGTCATGCGCCGCGATCTTCGCTAGCGAGACGGCCGGGATGGGGCGATGATCAAGAAAATCAGGATTCTCCTGGCGCTGGGCCTCGTTGTCGCCGGTTCGCTGGTCCTCGTGCCGTTACAGATACTGTCGATGAAGACTGGCTGGTGGCCGGAAACCTTCATCCTCAAGGTCTGGCACAGGCTGATCGTCAGGGCGCTCGGCATGCGCATCCATGTCAAGGGAGCGCTGTCCGACAAGCGCCCGCTGCTGGTTGCGTCCAATCACATCTCCTGGACCGACATCATGGTGCTCGGCTCTTTTGCCGACGTAAAGTTCATCGCTAGGGCGGATATGGAGGGCTGGCCGCTGATCGGCATGCTGTCGAAGCTGCAGCGCACCGTGTTCATCGAGCGCGAGCGCAAGCGATCGTCGGGCGACCAGGCAAGCGAGATTGCCAGCCGCATGGCCAAGGGGGATGCGATGGTGCTGTTTGCCGAGGGCTCGACCGGCGACGGCAATATGGTCCTGCCGTTCAAGAGCACGCTGTTCGGCGCCGCCTCGATGGCGATTTCCGAAGGCGCGGCGGAACAGGTGTTCATCCAGCCGGTGGCGATCGCCTATACGCGTCTGCACGGCGTGCCGCTCGGCCGCCGGCATCGCCCGCTTGCCGCCTGGATCGGCGATGAGGATTTGATGCCGCATCTCAAGGTATTGCTCGCTGAGGGCGCGCTCGACGTCGAGGTGCATTTCGGCGAGGCAATCGCCTTTTCCAAGGGTTCGAACCGCAAGGAGACGTCGAAACTGATGGAAAGCCAGGTGCGTGAGATGATGCAGGCGGCGCTTGCCGACCCGCGGCCGAGCCGGTAGCTCCGGCACGCCCTTGCTGGCGCGGGCCGAGAATCGTCTGTTTTTTGTCACGGAAAGGCGTTAGAAGCCGCCTTATGGACTTGAACACGATAGAAAGCGACGACATCGGCACTACGGCTGGACAGCCGGCGGTGCTTCCCGCGGCAGCGAGAAAAGTCTTCATCAAGACCTATGGCTGCCAGATGAACGTCTATGATTCACAGCGTATGGCCGATGCGCTGGCTGCCGACGGCTATTCCGCGACCGATGCCATTGGCGAGGCGGACCTGGTGCTGCTGAACACCTGTCATATCAGGGAGAAGGCTGCCGAAAAGGTCTATTCCGAGCTCGGCCGTATCCGCGACATGAAAGCCGAGCGTGCCCTGGCCGGCCGTGAGATGCTGGTCGGCGTCGCCGGCTGCGTGGCGCAGGCTGAAGGCGCCGAGATCATCCGCCGTTCGCCGGCCGTCGACCTGGTCATCGGTCCGCAGACCTATCACCGGCTCCCGGACATGCTGGCGCGGGTGCGCGGCGGCGAAAAGATCGTCGAGACCGACTACGCCATCGAGGACAAGTTCGAGCATCTGCCGCAGCCCAGGCGCGCCGAGGTCATCAAGCGCGGCGTCACCGCCTTCCTCACCGTGCAGGAAGGCTGCGACAAGTTCTGCACCTTCTGCGTTGTGCCCTACACAAGGGGCTCCGAAGTCTCCCGGCCGGTGGCGCAGATTGTCGCGGAGGCTGAGCGCCTGGCCGAAGCCGGCGTGCGCGAAGTGACGCTGCTTGGCCAGAACGTCAATGCCTGGCATGGCCGGGGCGAAGCCAAAGGGGGCAAGACCGAGGAGTGGGGCCTTGGCCGCCTGCTGTTCAGGCTGGCCGAAATCCCCGGGCTGGCGCGTCTGCGCTACACCACCAGCCATCCGCGCGACATGGATGACGAACTGATAGCGGCCCATCGCGATCTGCCGGCGTTGATGCCCTATCTGCATCTGCCGGTGCAATCCGGCTCCGACCGCATCCTCAAGGCGATGAATCGCCGGCACACGGCAAGGGATTATCTGGCGCTGCTCGACCGTATTCGTACCGCGCGGCCTGACATCGCGCTCTCCGGCGACTTCATCGTCGGCTTCCCCGGCGAGACCGAGGCGGATTTCGAGGCGACCATGGAGTTGGTGCGTCAGGTGAATTACGCCTCGGCCTTCTCGTTCAAATATTCGCCGCGCCCCGGCACGCCGGGCGCCGAAATGTCCGATCACGTGCCCGAAACGGTCAAGGACGAGCGCCTGCAGCGGCTGCAGGCTCTGCTTGTGAAACAGCAGCAGGATTTCGGCGCGAGCCTCATCGGCAGCACCATCGACACGCTGATCGAGAAGCCCGGCCGTCAGGCCGGCCAGAAGGTTGGCCGCTCACCTTGGCTGCAGCCGGTTATTGTTGATGAAAAGGCCGGCGAAATCGGTGACATTATCCAGGTGCGAATCACGAAGACGGGCTACAATAGCCTGTTCGCCGAATTGGCCTGAGGGTCTCGGCAGATGAGGAGAGACGGTTGAGCGCAGCAGAGCTGAAGAACCTGCCCCCGGTACCGGCATCTGGGGCTTCTGACATGGCGCACATCGTTCTGACTTTCGACAACAACAAGCTTGCCAGCGCCCTTTATGGTCAGTTCGACGAAAACCTCGCCAGGCTGGAGCAGAAGCTTGGCGTCGACATCCGTTCACGCGGCAACCAGCTGACCATCAAGGGCTCGGCATCGGCCGCCGAGCAGGCGCGCCGCGCCCTGGACAACCTCTACGGCATTCTCCAGAAGGGCGTCGATATCGGCCAGTCCGACGTCGACGGCGCCGTGCGCATGGCCATTGCCGCCGATGATCAGCTGACGCTGCCGACGCTGGAGCGCAAGGGCAAGGTTTCCGCCGCCCAGATCGCCACCCGCAAGAAGACGATCTATGCCCGTTCACTTAACCAGGACGCCTATATGCGGGCGCTGGAACGGTCGGAACTGGTGTTCGGCATCGGCCCGGCCGGCACCGGCAAGACCTATCTGGCGGTGGCGCATGCGGCGATGCTGCTCGAGCGCGGCATGGTCGAGCGCATCATTCTCTCGCGGCCTGCGGTCGAGGCCGGCGAACGGCTGGGCTTCCTGCCCGGCGACATGAAGGAGAAGGTCGATCCCTATCTGCGGCCGCTCTATGACGCGCTCTACGACATGATGCCCGCCGACAAGGTCGAGCGCGCCATTGCCGCCGAAGTGATCGAGATCGCGCCGCTCGCCTTCATGCGCGGCCGCACGCTGGCGCATGCCGCCGTCATCCTCGACGAGGCGCAGAACACCACGCCGATGCAGATGAAGATGTTCCTGACGCGCCTGGGCGAAAACTCGCGCATGATCGTCACCGGCGACCCGACCCAGATCGACCTTCCCTCGAACACCAAATCGGGCCTGGTCGAAGCCTTGCGGGTGCTGGACGGCGTGGCGGGCGCGGTCACCGTGCGCTTCAACGACGGCGATGTGGTCCGCCATCCGCTGGTGGCGGAAATCGTCAGGGCCTACGACCGGGACGCCAAGCTGGCGCGCGGCCTCGGCGCCGAGAATTGATGTTGACGATGCGGCTTCATGCCTGAGGACATAATATCCGGCGACGGGAATGTTCCCGTCGACATCGACATATCGGTTGAGGCGGGCAACTGGCCCGACGAGGTGAGCCTGACGCGGCTGGTCGATGGCGCCGTTAAGGCGGCTTTTGCCGAAACCGGCGTGGCTGGCCGTTCCGAACTCAGCCTCGTTTTTACCGACGACGCCCATGTCCAACTCCTCAATGCCGGCTGGCGCGGCAAGGACAAGCCGACCAACGTCTTGTCTTTTCCGGCTTTTCCGTTTGCGCAAGGCGGTCCGTTGCCGCCGATGCTGGGCGACATCGTGCTGGCCGCCGAAACGGTCGCCCATGAAGCGGCACTGGAAGACAAGCCTGTCGAGAACCATATCACCCATCTCGTCATCCACGGCCTGCTGCATCTGCTGGGCTACGATCACGAGACCGAGGCCGAGGCCGAGGCGATGGAAGCCGTCGAACGCGCGGCGCTTGCAAGGCTTGCCATTCCCGACCCCTACGCGTAACTACATCTGATCAATTGACCGGACGACGATGAACGACAAACCAGAGACTGCCGCCCGCCCCGACGCCGGCAGTGCGAACAAGGCTTCCGACACGTCGGAAGAGGGATCAAGTCCGAGTACCGTTACGTCTGGCGCTAGCAGTACCTCTGCTGCTGCCGGTGCTGGCAGCGCTGCCAGCGAGACGTTGCCTGCCGGTCCCTCACTGTTCGACCGCGTTCTGGGCCTGTTTCGGCAACGCAACGGAACCAGCCTGCGTGAGGAAATTGCCGGCGCGCTAGCCGAGACGACGAGCGATGCCGGCGCCTTCTCGCCCGGCGAACGCGCCATGCTCAACAACATCCTGCGGCTGCGCGAAGTGCGCGTCGAGGACGTCATGGTGCCGCGCGCCGACATTCAGGGGGTCGAAATCACGACGACGCTCGGCGATCTCCTGGGCACTTTCGAACAATCCGGCCATTCCCGCATGCCGGTCTATTCCGAGACGCTCGATGATCCGCGCGGCATGGTCCATATCCGTGACGTGCTGGCCCACATCACCAAGATCGCGCGCGTCAAGAAGGGCCGCACGACCAGGAAAACCCCCGCTGCCACGGTTCTCGATCTTGCCCAGGTCGACCTCGCACGCACCATTGGCGACCTCAATCTGATCCGCCCGGTGCTGTTCGTGCCGCCGTCGATGCTTGCCTCCGACCTGATGGGCCGCATGCAGACGACGCGCACCCAGATGGCGCTGGTCATCGACGAATATGGCGGCACCGACGGCCTCGCCTCGCTGGAAGACATCGTCGAGATGGTGGTCGGCGACATCGAGGACGAGCATGACGACGACGAGCCGATGATCACCCAGAGCGGCGACGGCGTGTTCATCGTCGACGGCAAGGCCGAGATCGACGACGTCGCCAAGATGATCGGCGGGGATTTCGCCGCCGGTGAACATGGCGAATATGTCGACACGATCGGCGGCATGATTTTCAACACGCTTGGCCGTGTTCCGGCCCGCGGCGAGGTGGTGCAGGCCATACCCGGCTTCGAGTTCCACGTCCTCGACGCCGATCCGCGCCGCGTCAAGCGCGTGCGCATCGTGCAGAGCCAGAAGGGTGAGCGCCGCCGGCGCGCCACCGCGCGCACCGAACAGGCGTAAGCATGATGCCGAAAAGTTGCAGACTTTTTGGATGAACATCATGCGGCAAAACCAGGGCTTAAGCATGATGCCGAAAAGTTGCAGACTTTTCGAATGAACATCATGCGGCAAAACCAGAATCCAGGCGCTTAGGGATGGCGGTCGAGGACCCCTTCAAGCATCCAAGTCTGGGGTCCGGTGTCTTCTACAAGGACCCTCGTGCCGCGCTGGACTGGCTGGAAGCAGCCTTCGGCTTCGCGCGCAGCATGGTGGTCAGCGATGCCGAGGGAAAACTCGTCCATGCAGAGATGCGATTCGGCGACAGCTACATCATCGTCGATTCCGAATGGAGCGATTATGTTGCCAGCCCGGCTTCGGTCTTGGGCAAGAACACGCAGTCGATCTATGTCAGGCTGAAGCGCGGCCTGGATGCGCATTGCGAGAAGGCGCGGGCTGCCGAGGCTGATATAATCCAGGAGCCGGCGGATCAGTTCTACGGTGAGCGCCAGTATCGTGCACGCGACCCCGAGGGCCATGTCTGGACCTTCACGCAGACCATCCGTTCAGTTCCGCGCGAGGAGGCCGAGCGGCTGGGCGGCGTTCAAATCGAGGGTTGGCACCGGTAGGGCAGGGCCGAAGCTGTGCATCTCAGCCAGCCCATCCGCCGTTTGGAGCGCGGAGCGCAGCCTGTTAAATCTTGTGTCCTGATTCGCGACTCGGAAGTATGCATGGAGCGCCTCACCGGCCGGATAATTCTGCTTTGGGGTTGGCGGCGTGCGCTCGTGGCGTTTCTCGCAGGCGCTTTTGCCGTGCTTGGGCAGGCGCCTTACGATTTCTTCGCCGCCTGTTTCGTCTCGTTTCCGCTGCTGGTCTGGCTGCTCGACGGCGCCACCGGCGAAGCTTCCGGCAGCCTGTTCCAGCGCCTGCGGCCGGCTTTCGCCGTCGGTTGGTGGTTCGGTTTCGGCTATTTCCTCGCCGGCCTCTGGTGGATCGGCTCGGCGCTGCTGGTCGAGGCCGACAGTTTTGCCTGGGCGCTTCCCTTCGCGGTGGTCGGCATTCCTTTCATGCTCGCCTTTTTCTACGGCTTTGCGGCAATCGTTGCCCGGCTGCTGTGGAGCAACGACATTGGCCGCATCGCCGCCCTTGCCTTCGGCTTCGGCCTGGCGGAATGGCTGCGCGATTTCCTGTTCACCGGTTTTCCCTGGAATGCCGTCGGCTACGCGGCCATGCCCGTGCCGCTGCTGATGCAGAGCGTCTCGGTGACGGGCATGATCGGCATGAACGCGCTCGCGGTGTTCGTCTTCGCATTGCCGGCACTGCTGGCGGCACGTCGGCATCTGCGCCTCGGCGCGGCACTGTTTGTCGTGCTCGCCGCCGCCCATGTCGGCTTCGGCTATGTCAGGCTTGCCGCTCCCGAACCGCCAGCTTCACGCAGCCTGGATGTCCGCATCGTCCAGCCGGCCGTTGACCTGTCGGAAAAATGGGATGCCTCGGTGCGCGACCGCATCTTCGCGGTCCTGATGGGGCTCTCGGCCAAGGCGCCGGACCCAGGCCATCAAAAGCCGCAACTGATCTTGTGGCCCGAAACCTCGGTGCCGTTCCTCTTCACCGAGCGTCCGGACGCATTGACGGCGCTGGGGGACATGCTCGGACCCGGCCAGATGCTGATTGCCGGCGTCGTTCGCGAGGAAGGCGGTTCGGCCGCGAATGCCGACAGCCGTTACTACAACTCCGTGGTGGCGATCGACGACAAGGGTGAAATCGCTGACGCCGTCGACAAGGTTCACCTGGTGCCGTTCGGCGAATACCTGCCTTTCGCCGATCTGCTCCAGCGTTTCGGCATCGAGCAACTGGTTGCCGGGCCGATGAGTTTCGCGGCCGGCAATGAGCGCCACGCCATCACGCTGCCCGATGGCATCCGTGCGCTGCCATTTATCTGTTATGAGGTGATCTTTCCCGATCTTGTGGCAGTTGACGCTGCGTCAGCGCAGCTTATTGTGAACGTTACCAACGATGCGTGGTTCGGCGACACGCCGGGTCCGTATCAGCATTTCAGGCAGGCCCAGATCCGTGCGGTGGAAAATGGATTGCCATTGGTGCGTGCTGCCAACAACGGCATCTCGGCCGTCGTCGATCCGCGTGGGCGCATCGTCGATGCGCTTGCGATCGACGCACGCGGCGCCATCGACGCCCACATACCGATTTCCGGACAGGCGCTCATATCTCCCGGCCAACGGTGCATTAACGGAATGCTGATCATGTTGCTGTTTGCCGTTGGGGCAGCGCTGTTGAACGTAAGGCAAAGGCTACGGGTGAATTGACAGCCCACACATTAGAAACTCATACTGTAAGTGCCTGAAAATTTCTCGAAGCCGGTGGATCGTTCTGTTGGGGCAGTTGCCTCCGGCTTTGTTTGGGCAGGAAAAAAATAGAGAAAGCCGAAAAAATTCGGCGAGGAAAAAATGACAGAAGACAACAAGAAGAAACCGAATCCGATCGACATCCATGTTGGCAGTCGCATCCGGCTTCGCCGCAACATGCTGGGAATGAGCCAGGAAAAGCTGGGAGAAAACCTCGGCATCACATTTCAACAGATTCAGAAATATGAAAAAGGCACCAACCGCGTCGGCGCCAGCCGATTGCAGGCGATAGCGTCCATACTCGGCGTGCCTGTCGCCTTCTTTTTCGAGGATGCGCCCGGCCAGGAGCCCGTGGCGGGCCGCGGATTTGCCGAGGACGCGTCGATGGCTTTCGCCGTCGAATTCTGCGGCAGTCCCGAAGGACTCCAGCTCAACCGGGCCTTTGTCAAGATCGCGGACGCCAAGGTGCGCCGCAGGATCATAGACCTGGTCAAGTCCCTCTCCACCGACGATCCCGACTGATCGGCAATCACGCCAGGACTGGCGGCGTCTTGCCGCCGGTGGCACAAGATAACTGCATCGACATCATGCCAGAACCGAAGCACCGCTTGACGAGCGGCGCTTCGCCCCGCTAACACGTGGCGCGCCAAAATCGGCAGCCTGCCGATCGTTTTTCAAGAGGGGACACCCGTGACGCGGCAGAACTACTTCTTTACCTCGGAATCCGTTGCCGAGGGCCATCCTGACAAAGTCTGTGACCGGATTTCCGACGAGATCGTCGATCTGGTGTATCGCGAAGCCAAGAAGACCGGCATGGACCCGTGGAAAGTCCGTGTCGCCTGCGAGACGCTGGCCACCACCAACCGTGTCGTGATCGCCGGCGAAGTGCGTGTTCCCGACACGTTGCTCAAGCGGGACAAGGCCGGCAATATTCTCAAGGATGCCGCCGGGCATTCGGTCGTCAATCCGGCCAAGTTCAAATCGGTCGCCCGCAAGGCGATCCGCGAAATCGGCTACGAGCAGGCCGGCTTTCATTGGAAAACGGCGAAGATCGAGGTTCTGCTGCACGGCCAGTCGCCTGACATCGGCCAGGGCGTCGACAATGCCTCCGACCGTCAGGGCGAAGAGGGTGCCGGCGACCAGGGCATCATGTTCGGTTACGCCTGCCGCGAGACGCCGGATTTGATGCCGGCGCCGATCTACTACAGCCACAAGATCCTCGAACTGCTGGCTGCCGCTCGTCACGAAGGCAGCGGTGAAGCCGGCAAGCTCGGGCCGGATGCCAAGAGCCAGGTCACCGTTCGCTATGTCGACGGCAAGGCCGCCGAGGCGACGCAGATCGTGCTGTCCACGCAGCATCTCGATGCGAGCTGGGATTCGAAGAAGGTCCGCAAGGTCGTCGAACCCTATATCCGGGAGGCGCTGGGCGACCTCAAGATCGCCGACGATTGCATGTGGTACATCAATCCGACCGGCAAGTTCGTCATTGGCGGGCCGGACGGCGATGCCGGACTGACCGGCCGCAAGATCATCGTCGACACCTATGGTGGTGCCGCACCCCATGGCGGCGGCGCCTTCTCCGGCAAGGACACCACCAAGGTGGATCGTTCGGCGGCCTATGCGGCGCGCTACCTGGCCAAGAACGTCGTGGCGGCGAAACTCGCCGACCGCTGCACCATCCAGCTTTCCTACGCCATCGGCGTTGCTCAGCCGCTGTCGGTCTATGTTGACTTGCACGGTACCGGCAAGGTCGACGAGGCAAAGCTCGAGGACGCGTTGCGCACGGTAATGGATCTGTCGCCGTCGGGCATCCGCCGTCACCTCGATCTCAACAAACCGATCTACGCCAAGACGTCGTCCTACGGCCATTTCGGCCGCAAGGCCGGCCGTGATGGGTCTTTCTCCTGGGAAAAGACCGATCTCGCCAAGGCGCTCAAGGACGCGGTCGCCGCCTGACAGCGGCGCCGCAAAGTCCCGCCATGGATCCGAAGGACAGACCAAGCCGCGCGACCGAAGCCTTTTTCGGTCGCCGGCGCGGCAAGGCCATGCGTCCGCAGCAGGCGGCCGCGCTGGAGAGCGGCTTCGGTACATATCGGCTCGATCTGGCGGCCGAGCCGCCGGCTGATCTCAGCGCTTTGTTTGAGACGGATGTCCGCGCGGTTCGCCTCGAGATTGGCTTCGGCGGCGGCGAGCATCTCCTGCATCGTGCGACCGAGGCCCCAGCGATCGGCTTTATCGGCGTCGAGCCCTTCGTCAACGGCATGGCCAAGATGATGATGGCGGTGCGCGAGAAACCGCTCGCCAATTTGCGGGTTTATGACGACGACGCCACAAGGCTGCTCGACTGGCTGCCGCAAGCCTCGCTCGACGGCATCGATCTGCTCTATCCCGATCCCTGGCCGAAGAAGAAACACTGGAAGCGGCGCTTCGTCAGCCCGGTCAATCTCGAGCGGTTCGCGCGTGTGCTGAAGCCTGGTTCAAAATTCCGCTTTGCGTCCGACATCGACACCTATGTCAACTGGACCCTGCTGCATTGCCGCGCGCATGGCGCGTTCGCATGGCAGGCTTGCGAGGCGGCGGACTGGCACCGGCCCTATGAAGGCTGGCCGGGCACCCGTTACGAGGCCAAGGCCATTCGTGAGGGCCGGCGGCCGGCCTATCTTACCTTCATTCGGAAATAAGCTTGCAGTCTTAGAGCAATTCCAGGAAAAGTGTGAAACGGTTTTCCGTCCGGAATTGCGTCAAAGCTAGAAGCGGCGGCCGATGCGATCGAAGGCGGCAGGCTCGACGCCGAGGTTGCGCAGGTCGTCGGCGCGCGGCCTGCGACCGGCTTCCACGGCCCGTGAAGCGGCCACGGCGCTGCCGAATACGGTGAAGAAGTCGCCTATTGCAGAAAATATCTTGCGATTGCTCATGATCATGTCCTTTCGCGCACGCCTGACGCACGGCCACATTTGTGCCGCGCAACATAGGTAGGTGCGTTTCGGCGCCAATCCCATGGGGGTGGCCGCATAGGCGCCATGCACCCCATGCAACGCTGGCGCGGGCCGCCTCGATGGCGGCGTTGCCCGACCAGCATAGCGGGCTTGAAACACAGGCCATGATCGTTTATATCAGCCTCAAATTCTTGGTCGGTATGACGAAGAGTGGGTCCACCCGGTCCCGCTCTTTTTTATTACCTGCCGATAACCTAGTAGAACGACAGGGCTTCAATGACTGCAACGGCAAGCGAGGGCGACGATCGCATCATCCGCGAAAGCGGCATCGATGCGCGCATCGCGCTGATTGTCCAGCCGGTCCTGCGTGGCATCGGCTTCCGCCTCGTGCGGGTGCATCTGTCGGGCCAGAACGGGCTGACGCTGCAGATCATGGCCGAACGCGAGGACGGCACCATGACCGTCGAGGATTGCGAAGAGGTCAGCCGCGCGGTGTCGCCGGCGCTCGACGTCGACGATCCGATCGAAAAGGCCTATCATCTTGAAGTCTCGTCGCCCGGCATCGACCGGCCGCTGGTCCGCAAATCGGATTTCACGACCTGGACGGGTCATCTGGTGAAGATGGAAACATCGATCGTCGTTGCCGACCGCAAGCGCTTCAAGGGCAAGATCGCCGAAGCCGGCGAAGACGATGTGCTGATCGAGCGCGACAAGGCCGCCTATGGCGAGGAGCCGACGGTGCGCGTCCCCTATGATGCGATTGCCGATGTGCGCTTGATCCTGACAGACGATCTTATCCGCGATGCCCTGTCGAAGGACAACAGGGCGCGCAAGGAAGCCAAGAAACGCCGCGGCGAACCGGACGACGACGAGTCGGGTGCGGAAGCGGACGCCACGGAAGAACACGAACAGGAACTATGATTGAGCTGCCGGGCGCAAAGGTCCGGCAAACAGGCTCGGGAGAAAAACGATGGTTGTAAGCGCCAACAGACTTGAATTGCTGCAGATCGCCGACGCGGTCGCGCGTGAAAAGTCGATCGACAAGTCGATCGTCATCGCCGCCATGGCCGATGCGATCCAGAAGGCGGCGCGCTCGCGTTACGGTCAGGAGACCAACATCCGCGCCGACATCAACCCGAACACCGGTGAGATGAAGCTGCAGCGGCTGATGGAAGTCGTCGAGAAGGTCGATGACTACGCCACGCAGATCGCCATTTCCTCGGCGCGCGAGCGCAATCCCGACGCTCAGCTCGGCGACTTCATCGCTGAACAGCTGCCGCCCATGGATTTCGGCCGCATCGCCGCCCAGTCGGCCAAGCAGGTCATCGTGCAGAAGGTCCGCGAGGCCGAACGCGACCGCCAGTATGACGAGTACAAGGACCGCATCGGCGAGATCGTCAACGGTACCGTCAAGCGCGTCGAATACGGCAACGTCATCGTCGATCTCGGCCGCGGCGAAGCGATCATCCGCCGCGATGAGCTGATCCCGCGCGAGAACTACAAATATGGCGACCGCGTCCGCGCCTATGTCTACGATGTGCGCCGCGAGCAGCGCGGCCCGCAGATCTTCCTGTCGCGTACTCATCCGCAGTTCATGGCCAAGCTGTTCACCATGGAAGTGCCGGAAATCTATGACGGCATCATCGAGATCAAGTCGGTCGCCCGCGACCCGGGTTCGCGCGCCAAGATCGCCGTCATCTCGCGCGACAGCTCGATCGATCCGGTCGGCGCCTGCGTCGGCATGCGCGGCAGCCGCGTCCAGGCCGTCGTCGGCGAATTGCAGGGCGAGAAGATCGACATCATTCCGTGGTCGCCTTCGGCGGCGTCCTTCATCGTCAACGCGCTGCAGCCGGCGGAAGTCGCCAAGGTCGTGCTCGACGAGGATGCCGAACGCATCGAAGTCGTGGTTCCCGACGACCAGCTGTCGCTGGCCATCGGCCGCCGCGGCCAGAACGTGCGCCTGGCTTCGCAGCTGACCGGTTGGGATATCGACATCCTGACCGAGGCCGAAGAATCCGAGCGCCGCCAGAAGGAATTCGTCGAGCGTTCGTCGCTGTTCATGGAAGCCCTCGACGTCGACGAGATGGTCGGCCAGGTGCTGGCCTCCGAAGGCTTCACCAGCGTCGAGGAAGTCGCTTATGTCGATTCCGGCGAGATCGCCTCTATCGACGGTTTCGACGAGGACACCGCTTCGGAAATCCAGACCCGCGCCCGCGAATATCTGGAGAAGATCGAGGCCGAGCACGACGACAAGCGCAAGGCGCTCGGCGTTTCGGACGAATTGCGCGAAATCCCCGGCGTCACCACCGCCATGATGGTGACGCTTGGCGAGGACGGCGTGAAGACGATCGAGGATTTCGCCGGCTATGCCGCCGACGACCTGACCGGCTGGAAGGAACGCAAGGACGGCGAGACAAAAGTCTATCCGGGCGTGCTCGCCAATCATGGCGTGACCCGCGCAGACGCCGAACAAATGGTTCTGGCCGCCCGCCTCAAGGCCGGCTGGATCACCGAAGACGAGCTTGCAGCCGAAGAAGTCTCGGCTGACGAAGCCGTTGGTGCGTGAGGTGAAACCGCATCGCACCGAACCCGCCCTTGGACGAGATGAACGATCGCACCTGCATCGTTACGCGCAAACAAGCCGAACCGGATGATCTGATCCGGTTTGTCGTCGGCCCGGATTCGGCCGTCGTTCCCGACATCAAGAGAAATCTGCCCGGCCGCGGTTGCTGGGTGAGCGCCGACCGCCTACATATCGACAAGGCTGCGGCGAAGAACCTCTTTGCCCGCGCCTTCAAGGCACAGGTGGTCGTGCCGCCCGATCTTGGCGGCATGATCGACGGGCTACTTTCCAGGCACGCTCTGGGCATGCTTGGTCTTGCCCGCAAGGCAGGCGCAATTTCGCTTGGTGCTACCAAGGTAGAAAGTGCTGTCCGCAGTGGATTGGCGCTTTTCGTGCTCCACGCGACCGAGGCGTCCGACGACGGCGTGCGCAAGATCAGCCAGGCGCGACGGGCGACAGTCCATCTCGGCGGGCCCGCCATCCTTGCCTACAAACTTTTCTCCGAGGCCGAGTTGAGCTTGGCATTGGGGGGTACAAATGTGATACATGCTGCCGTTCTCGCGGGAGACGCGGGCAGGGCGGTCCAGAAGCGCATGGTTGCGCTCGACCGGTATCGGGGCGGTTCCCCGGACGATCTGGCAATGCTTGCGGCTGTTGCTGACGAAGATGATGCCGCAGAGGATATGGAATGAGCGATACGAAATCGGGTGACGACAATACGCTGAGTGTGACGCCGAAGAAGACCTTGACGCTGAAGCGCCCCGGTATGGAACAGGGCACTGTGCGCCAGAACTTCTCGCACGGCCGCACCAAGCAGGTCGTCGTCGAAACCAAGAAGCGCAAATTCTCGATGCCCGGCGACAAGCCGGAGCCTGCTGCCGCCCCCGTCTTCACACCGAAGCCGGCGGTCGTGGCCGCACCCGTCGTCGTGCCGGAAGCACCGAAGGCGCCACCACCGCCGCCGGCCCCGGTCGAACGCAGCGGTATGGTGCTGAACGAACTGTCGCGCAGTGAAATGGAAGCACGCCGCAGGGCGCTGGAGGGCTCGAAGGTTCGCGAGGTCGAGGACCGCCAGCGCGCCGCCGAGGATGCCAAGCGTCGCGCCGAGGACGAAGAGCGCCGCAAGCGCGAACGCGATGAATCCGCACGCCGCCAGGCCGAGGAAGAGGCGCGGTTGCAGACCGAGGCCGAATCCCGCCGTCGGGCTGAGGAAGAGGCCCGTCGACGCGCGCCATTGGCCGCCGAACTGGCAACAGTCGATGACGAGGAAGTGGCCAAGCCGAAACGTGTTGGTGCCGGCGCACCGGTGCGCCGTCCGGTCACGCCCGAAGTGGCGCGTCCGGCCAAGCCGACCAAGGCCGAGGAAGACCGCCGCCGCGGCAAGCTGACGCTGAATTCAGCATTGTCCGACGAAGACGCGCGAGCCCGGTCCCTGTCGTCGATGCGTCGCCGCCAGGAAAAATTCAAGCGCGCGATGCACAATGAGCCGCGCGAGAAAGTCATGCGCGAAGTGATCCTGCCAGAGACCATCACCATCCAGGAACTGGCGCAACGCATGTCCGAGCGCGCGGTCGACCTGGTCAAGTTCTTCATGAAGCAGGGCCAGATCCTGAAGCCGGGCGACGTCATCGACGCCGACACGGCCGAGCTGGTTGCCACCGAATTCGGCCACACGGTCCGCCGCGTCGCCGAGTCCGACATCGAGGAAGGCCTGTTCAACATCGCCGACAGTGCCGAGGACCTGGTTTCGCGTCCGCCGGTCGTGACGATCATGGGTCACGTCGATCACGGCAAGACCTCGCTGCTCGACGCGATCCGCAACGCCAATGTCGTCTCCGGCGAAGCCGGCGGCATCACCCAGCACATCGGCGCCTACCAGGTCGAGAAGAACGGTCACAAGATCACCTTCATCGACACGCCCGGCCACGCCGCCTTCACAGCGATGCGTGCTCGTGGCGCCCAGGCGACCGACATTGCCATCCTGGTGGTTGCGGCCGACGACAGCGTCATGCCGCAGACGATCGAATCGATCAGCCATGCCAAGGCGGCCGGCGTTCCGATCATCGTGGCGATCAACAAGATCGACAAGCATGATGCCGATCCGCAGAAAGTGCGCTCCGAGCTGCTGCGCCACGAGGTTTTCGTCGAATCCATGGGGGGTGAAGTTCTGGACGTCGAAGTGTCGGCGACCAAGGGCACCAATCTCGACAAACTGCTCGAGGCGATCCTGCTGCAGGCCGAAATTCTCGACCTGAAGGCCAATCCGGATCGTACCGCCGAAGGCGTCGTCATCGAAGCCCAGCTCGACAAGGGCCGTGGCCCCGTCGCCACCGTGCTGGTGCAGACCGGCACGCTGATGCCGGGCGACATCCTGGTTGCCGGCAACGAATGGGGCCGGGTCCGTGCGCTGGTCAACGATCGTGGCACGCAGATCAAGGAAGCGCCGCCGGCGATGCCGGTGGAAGTGCTTGGCTTGCAGGGCACACCGCAGGCCGGCGACCGCTTCGCCGTGGTCAACAACGAGGCCCGTGCCCGCGAGATCACCGAATACCGCCAGCGTCTGGCGCGCGAGAAGGCGGTTGCCAAGCATGCCGGCCAGCGCGGGTCGCTCGAGCAGATGATGTCGCAATTGCAGACAAGCGGGCTGAAGGAATTCCCGCTGGTCATCAAGGGCGACGTGCAGGGCTCGATCGAGGCGATCAACGCCGCGCTCGACAAGCTCGGCACCGACGAGGTGCGTGCGCGCATCGTCCATGCCGGTGCCGGCGCCATCACCGAAAGCGACGTGTCGCTGGCGGAGACTTCGGGTGCCGCGATCATCGGCTTCAACGTCCGCGCCAACGTCCAGGCACGTGCCGCCGCAGCGGCGGCTGGCATCGAGATCCGCTACTACTCGATCATCTACAACCTCGTGGATGACGTGAAGGCGGCTCTGTCGGGCCTGCTGTCGCCGGAGCGTCGCGAGACCTTCATTGGCAACGCGCAGATCCTCGAGATCTTCGACATCACCAAGGTCGGCAAGATCGCCGGCTGCCGTGTCACCGAAGGCAAGGTCGAACGCGGTGCGGGGGTGCGCCTGATCCGCGACAACGTCGTCATCCACGAAGGGACGCTGAAGACGCTGAAGCGCTTCAAGGACGAAGTTTCGGAAGTCCCCGGCGGCCAGGAGTGCGGCATGGCCTTCCAGAACTACGAGGACATGCGCGTCGGCGACGTCATCGAGTGCTTCCGCGTCGAGATGGTGACCCGGACACTCTGAGTTCGAGTGACTTGTCCATACCGGGCGGTGGCCGAGAGGCCGCCGCCCGAGGTCTATTGAGAACGACCCATATGAGACATGCGGCACGGTCCCATCCCGCGCCTCACGCTTCAGGATAGAGAAAAATGCCCCGTCCAACCACATCCAGCCCATCCCAGCGCATGCTGCGCGTCGCCGAACAGGTGCGCCATGCGCTATCCGAAACCCTGCAGCGCGGCGAGATCATCGATCCGCTGATCGAGAGCACCGTGGTGTCGGTTTCGGAAGTGCGCATGTCGCCCGATTTGAAGGTCGCTACCGCTTTCGTCTCGCCGCTCGGCGCCAAGGATACCGATGCGGTGGTCGAGGCGCTGAACAAGCATGCGAAATTCGTCCGTGGCCGTGTCTCCGGCGCGCTGCGGCAGATGAAGTTCATGCCGGAGTTCCGCTTCAAGCTCGACACCTCCTTCGACAATTTTGCCAGGATCAATGACCTGTTGAAGTCACCTGAAGTGGCGCGCGATCTGGGTCCTGAGGACCAGGAAAACGCGGATCAGGGCAAAGACGACAACAAGGACACCGAATAGTGGCGCGCCGCGGCAAGAAGAAGGGCCGGCCGATCTCGGGCTGGCTGATCCTGGACAAGCCGGTCGGCATGGGCTCGACCGAAGCCGTCTCCAAGATCAAATGGCTGTTCCAGGCCGAAAAGGCCGGCCATGCCGGCACGCTCGACCCGCTGGCGTCCGGTATGCTGCCGATCGCGCTTGGCGAGGCCACCAAGACGGTGCCTTACGTGCAGGACGGCGCAAAGATCTATCGCTTCACCGTTGCCTGGGGGCAGGAGCGCTCCACCGATGACCTCGAAGGTCCGGTGACGAAAGAGTCCGACCTGCGCCCGTCGCAAGCCCAAGTGCTCGCCCTGCTGCCGAAATACACTGGCGTCATCATGCAGACGCCGCCGCAATTCTCGGCCATCAAGATCGCGGGCGAGCGTGCCTATGATCTGGCCCGCGACGGCGCGACAGTCGACATACCCGCGCGCGAGATCGAGATCGGCCGTCTGGACGTTGTCGAGCATGGCGCCGACCATACTGTTTTCGAGGTCGAATGCGGCAAGGGCACCTATGTGCGCGCGCTGGCCCGCGACATGGGCCGCGACATGGGCTGTTTCGGCCACATTTCCGAATTGCGCCGGGTCGAGGTCGAGCCGTTCACGGCGGAGGATTTCGTCACCATTGCCGAACTGGAAGCCGCCCGTTTCGGTGTCCAGGACGAAGACAGCACGACGGACGTCACGGACGCAACGGAAGCCGCTGACACGACAGAGGCTGTCGACAAGGTGGAAGTACCAATCGACTTCGACGCCATCGATGCGCTTCTGGTCGATACATCGGCCGCCCTTGACTGCCTGCCGCAGATCGCCATCAGCGACGATGCGGCGACCAAGGTCCGCCTCGGCAATCCAGTCATCATCCGCGGCCGTGATGCACCGGTGGTAGCCGAGGAAGCCTGCGCCACGGCGCGCGGCAAGCTGGTCGCCATCGGTGCCATCGAGCAAGGCATGTTCAAGCCCAAGCGGGTCTTTGCCGGGTGACTCCTGTCGTCTAATGTCGAGGCGAGGACTCGCACGAGGGGCATATGGCAAAGGCTGAGACCGTGAAGACGCGGGCACCAGTGAAAACGCGGCGGCCGCCGGTCGGTGCGTCGCCCGGCACGTTGATCGCCGATCCCTCGGCGCGGCGCAGCGAACTCAGGCTGACGCTGATCTCGCCCGAAAAATTCAAGACTATCGAAAATGCCAGCATCGACGACCTCAACACCCATTGCGACAAGTGGCCGGTTATCTGGCTCGATTGTACCGGCCTCGCCAACATCCCGCTGATCGAGGAGATCGGCCGCATTTTCAGCCTGCATCCGCTGGCGCTGGAGGACGTCGTCAACACCGGCCAGCGGCCGAAGGTCGACTTTTTCGAGGATCATGCCTTCGTCGTCGTCAGGATGATCGACGACGTCGCCTCGCACCGCTATGAGCAGATCGCCGTCTTCTTCGGCAATAATTTCGTCGTCACCTTCCAGGAGCGTGAAGGCGATCCGTTCGATCCCGTGCGCAAGCGCATCGAAAGCTCAGCGCCCAACCGGTTGCGCGCCCGCGGTGCCGATTACCTCGCCTATGCGCTGATCGACGCCATCGTCGACAGCTACTTTCCGCCGATCGAGGCCGCCGGCGATACGGTCGACAGCATCGAGGACCAGATGCTGCATTCGCCGCACAAGCATCAGATGCGGCAGCTGCATGAATTGCGGCGCGACGCCAACGTGCTGAAAGGCGTGCTGTGGCCGATGCGCGATGCGCTGGCGACGCTGATCCGCAACGATGTGCCCTATGTGAAGGCCGAGACCAAGATCTTCCTCAACGACACGCTCGACCATGCGCTACGGCTGATCGAACTGGTCGAAACCCAGCGCGACATGCTGACCGGCCTGATCGAGATGCACCTGTCGCTGAGCCAGGCGCGCACCAACGACGTCATCAGCTATCTCACCATCGTCTCGGTCATCTTCATGCCGCTCACCTTCCTGGTCGGCATCTGGGGCATGAATTTCGATCCGGAGTCTTCGCCCTGGAACATGCCGGAACTGAAGGCCTATTATGGCTATCCCTTGTCGCTGCTGTTCATGGCGCTTGTCGCGTTCGGGCTGATCGCCTTCTTCAAATGGAAGAAATGGCTTTGACAAGGCTAAAACCTGCCATTTTAGCCTGAAAAGCCGGCTTGTGAATTGGGCTGGTGTTTTCCGGGGAATTGCACTATATGCGCCGCAGCATAGCGCTATGACGTTTTGCTTGCACCGGCCCCTGCTGGACGACATCCCGGCTGAGGGCGACCCGTTTCCTCAAACAGATAAGGAAAAACACGATGTCGATTACTGCCGAGCGCAAACAGGAATTGATGGGTGAATTCGCAACCGCCAAGGGCGATACCGGGTCTCCGGAAGTCCAGGTGGCCATCCTTTCCGAGCGCATCAAGAACCTGACCGACCATTTCAAGGACCACAAGAAGGATAACCATTCCCGCCGTGGTCTGCTTGCTCTCGTCTCCCAGCGCCGCAGCCTGCTTGATTATCTCAAGCGCAAGGACGACGCGCGCTACCAGACGCTGATCGAGAAGCTCGGTCTGCGCCGTTGACGAATTGACCGGCGGGCTTTCGAAGGAGAGCCCGCCGGTCGCGCATTCTGCCAGTCGCATCGACTGGCCAGACCCGGTTTCGATCGTGCAGAGGGCACTCGAAACCGCCCATGGACGGTCATGGGGCAGGATTGCAGGACGCTCGCGCGCGCACCGCGCCGAAATCACCCGAGCTTCCCGTTGTCTTGCCCGTGGCTGCCCGAGAAAGGAAGCCAGGGAAAGGGCATCCGCGCACCGTGAAACGGCGCGGCCCTTTCCTCATATTAAGGACAAGACATGTTCAATCACCACAAAGTGGAAATCGAATGGGGCGGCCGTCCGCTCATCCTCGAAACCGGCAAGATCGCACGCCAGGCTGACGGCGCGGTGCTCGCCACCTACGGCGAGACCAAGGTTCTCGCCACCGTCGTTTCGATGAAGGAGCCGAAGCCCGGCCTCGATTTCTTCCCGCTGACCGTCAACTACCAGGAAAAGACCTACGCCGCCGGCAAGATCCCGGGTGGCTATTTCAAGCGTGAAGGCCGTCCGAGCGAGAAGGAAACGCTGGTTTCCCGCCTCATCGACCGCCCGATCCGCCCGCTCTTCGCCTCCGGCTACAAGAACGACACCCAGATCGTCGTCACCGTCGTCCAGCACGATCTCGAGAACGATCCGGACATCCTGTCGATCGTTGCCACTTCGGCCGCCCTGACGCTCTCCGGCGTTCCCTTCATGGGCCCGATCGGCGGCGCTCGCGTCGGCTATATCAACGGCGAATATGTGCTCAACCCGCATGTCGACGAGATGCAGGAATCGAAGCTCGATCTGATCGTCGCCGGCACCACAGATGCCGTGCTGATGGTCGAGTCCGAAGCCAAGGAACTCGGCGAAGAGCTGATGCTCGGCGCGGTCATGTTCGGCCACAAGGGCTTCCAGCCGGTTATCGACGCCATCATCAAGCTGGCCGAAGTTGCCGCCAAGGAGCCGCGCGACTTCACCGCGCCGGACTATTCCGCGCTTGAAGCCGAGATGCTGAAGATCGTCGGCGACGAACTCAGCAATGCCTACAAGAACGTCGACAAGCAGAAGCGTTACGCCGCCGTCGACGCCGTCAAGGCGAAGGTCAAGGCAGCGTTTGCCCCCGCCGAAGGTGAAGACGCCAAATACACTTCCGAGCAGATCGGCAGCGTGTTCAAGGAACTCCAGGCCAAGGTCGTGCGCTGGAACATCCTGGACACCGGTTCGCGCATCGACGGTCGTGACCTGAGCACGGTTCGCAAGATCGTCTCCGAAGTCGGCGTTCTGCCGCGCACCCATGGTTCGGCGCTGTTCACCCGCGGCGAGACCCAGGCGCTGGTCGTTGCCACGCTCGGCACCGGCGAGGACGAGCAGTATGTCGATTCGCTGACCGGCATGTACAAGGAGAAGTTCCTCCTTCACTACAACTTCCCTCCCTATTCCGTCGGTGAGACCGGCCGCATGGGTTCGCCGGGTCGTCGCGAAATCGGCCATGGCAAGCTCGCCTGGCGCGCCATTCGCCCGATGCTGCCGAGCGCTGACCAGTTCCCCTACACGCTGCGCGTCGTCTCGGAGATCACCGAGTCCAACGGTTCGTCATCGATGGCCACTGTCTGCGGCACCTCGCTGGCGCTGATGGATGCCGGCGTGCCGCTGGCCAAGCCCGTCGCCGGTATCGCCATGGGCCTGATCAAGGAAGGCGAGCGTTTCGCCGTTCTCTCCGACATCCTGGGTGACGAAGATCACCTCGGCGACATGGACTTCAAGGTCGCCGGCACCGCCAGCGGCATCACCTCGCTGCAGATGGATATCAAGATCGAAGGCATCACCGAGGAGATCATGAAGATCGCGCTGGACCAGGCCAAGGATGGCCGCCAGCACATCCTCGGCGAGATGGCGCATGCTCTGACCGGCGCGCGTTCGGAACTGGGTGAGTTCGCACCGCGCATCGAAGTGATGCACATCCCGACCGACAAGATCCGTGACGTGATCGGCTCGGGCGGCAAGGTCATCCGCGAGATCGTCGAAAAGACCGGCGCCAAGATCAACATCGAGGACGATGGCACGGTCAAGATCGCTTCGTCCAACGCCAAGGAGATCGAGGCGGCGAAGAAGTGGATCCACACCATTGTCGCCGAGCCGGAAGTCGGCGAGATCTACGAAGGTACGGTCGTCAAGACCGCGGACTTCGGCGCTTTCGTCAACTTCTTCGGTCCGCGTGACGGCCTCGTCCACATCTCGCAGCTTGCCAACGACCGGGTCGCCAAGACCTCGGACGTGGTCAAGGAAGGCGACAAGGTCTGGGTCAAGCTGATGGGCTTCGACGAGCGCGGCAAGGTCCGCCTGTCGATGAAAGTCGTCGATCAGGCCACCGGCAAGGAACTCGCCCGCGACAAGAAGACCGAAGGCGAAGAAAACGCCGCCTGATTGGTCTGAGGCCATGAATCGAAACGGGCGCGGCTTATGTCGCGCCCGTTTTCATGTTCAGCCTGGGTTTCAAAGCGCTTAGACAAGTCGAGATCGAACAATGTCCGCCGAGCCGTTGAAGACGCTTTTCCATCCCTTCGAGGCGGAGGCTGTTCCTCTGCCGGGAAAGGGCACGCGCGCACTGTTTCTCGGCGCTGAGCCGGGTTTTCGCCTGCCTGAAGGCTTTGAGGCGACGCTTCACCTCGTACAGGGCTTCCGGCCGCATTTTAGCGCGCTGCAGGCGTCGGGCTTCGTCGTCACCGCGCAAGTGGAAGGCGATGGCTTCGATATGGCACTTGTGCTGGCCGGCCGGCATCGCGGCCTGAACGAGGTGCGCATCGCCGATGCGCTTGAGCGCGTGGCGCCTGGCGCCTTGGTCGTCATTGCCGGCGGCAAGGATGACGGCATTGCCAGCCTGCGCAAGCGCGTTGACGAACTTGTCCCCCTTGAGGGCCATCTGCCGAAATATCACGGCATCGCCTTCTGGTTACGCCGTCCCGCGGATCTCGCCGTCGCGGAAGAACTGCGCGCCGCCAATCCCGCTCTGCTGGTTGAAAACCGGTTCCGCACCGCGCCCGGCATGTTTTCCTTCGACCGGATCGATACCGGCTCCAAATTGCTGGTCGAGAACCTGCCCAATGATCTGCGGGGCAGCGTTGCCGATTTCTGCGCCGGCTGGGGGTATCTGGCTGCCGAGATCGCCGCCTGCTCCCCCGGCGTTCAGGCGCTCGACCTCTATGAGGCCGATTTCGCCTCGCTCGAAGCCGCAAAGCTCAATCTGGCAGGAGTCGGCCAGTCGATCGCCAGGAATTTCTTCTGGATCGATCTGCTGAAGGAACCGGTCGAGAAGCGTTACGACGCGATCGCCATGAACCCGCCCTTTCACCGCAGCCGGGCGGCCGAGCCGGAGATCGGCGCCGGCATGATCCGCGCGGCGGCCAAGGCCTTGAAACCAGGTGGGCGGCTGTTCATGGTCGCCAACCGCCAGCTTCCCTATGAGCCGATCCTGGCGGCCGCTTTTTCGAGCCATGCCGAACTCGCTCGCGACGGCATGTTCAAGGTGCTTGTCGCTCGTCGTTGAAGCATGATCCCGAAAAGTGGATACCGGTTTTCGGAAAAGGTCATGCTCAGACGAAAACAGACATCGCGTCGCACTCAATGCAGATTGGCGACGCGCCGGACGTCATCGGTGACATGCGCGTCGCCGATCCTGATCTTGAGGGGGGCGGGCCTGCCGTAAAGGTAGCCTTGCACCACCTCGCAGCCGGCTGCCCTGAGCAGCGTCGCCTGGCTTTCGGTCTCGACGCCTTCGGCAATGATGCTGACCCCGAGCGCGCGCGAAAGCCCGACGATCGTCGAGACGACCGCGCCGGAGCTGGAGTCGGTGTCGAGGCGGCTGACGAAGGACCGGTCGATCTTCAGCTTGCCGAATGAGAAATCGATCAAGTAGCTCAAATTGGAATAGCCGGTACCGAAATCGTCGACGGCGACCGAGATGCCCATATCCGCAAGCTCCTTCAGGATGGCGGCGGCGCGGTCGCGGTCCTGCATCATCGCCGTCTCGGTCACTTCCAGCTCCAGCCGCGACGGCTTGATGCCGGTGCTCGTCATAGTGTCGCGCACGATGCCGACGAAGTCCTTGGTCATGAATTGGACGGGCGAGATGTTGACGGCGACGAAGCAATCATCGGGCAGATGCTGTGCGTCGCTGCAGGCTTTGCGCAGCACCCATTCGCCGATCGGGCCGATCATGCCGGTTTCCTCCGCGATCGGAATGAACTCCATCGGCGGGATCATGCCGCGTTCCGGATGCCGCCAGCGGATAAGCGCTTCATACCCGACGATGCGGCCGGTCGGGAGATCGAGCTGCGGCTGGTAATGAAGGTCGAAGTCACCACGCTCGAAGGCTATATGCAGTTCGGATTCGATCCATTGGCGATGGTCGGCGACCCTGCCCATTTCGGCATGGAAGACCGACCAGTTGCCGACGCCGCTGGCGCGCGCGTTCTGCAGCGCCAGATTGGAGCGGCGCAGGATGAGGACCGGATCGACGCCGTCCTTTGGCATCGCCACGATGCCGACCGACAGGCTGACCGATTGCAGGTGCGTACCGAGATCATAGGGCTCCATCATCTCGTCGATGAGCCTCTCGACGGTGCTTTCCAGCGATCCGGACACCTGATTGTCGGGCAGCAGGATCGCGAATTCACCGGCGCCGATGCGTCCGATCAGCGCGCGCGGCGGCACGCACGTCTTCAAGCGCTTGGTGAAGGCGCGGATCAACTCGTCGCCCTGGCTGTAGCCGATGGCGTCATTGATCTGCTTGAAGCGGTCGATGTCGATATCGATGAGGAACATCGGCTCGCCGGTCCGGCTGGTCGCGCATGCCGCCTCGGCAATCTTGCCGACCATCGCCGGGCGTGCCACCAGGCCGGTCAGCTTGTCGAAATGGGTTTCCGTGAAGACGAAATCCGCCGATTCATCGACGCCGGCGAAGAAGGACATCGCGGCGACCGATGCCGCCAGTGCGCAAAGAGCGGCCATCACCGAGACCATCATGTCCGCGGAGATGCCGACAAAACCATCGCCGAGGCCGAGCTTCAAGCCCCAGAGCCCGAGGACGAAACTGCCGAGACCCGAACTCGCTATGGTGAGCAGTCGGAACACCGGTGTTCGCTTCGGGTTGCTGACGGCGAGCATTGAAAGTTCCCCTGAGTACGGGGCTTTCTAGCGGATATCTCCTTAAAATGAGTTTCCGCGAATGAATCCAATTTTACTGGACCGAAAGTATTTCTTGAGCGGATCAATACGCCTAGCGCTGAAACGGATTCAGTTGGCGCGCTTTAAGCTTCGTGTCTTCAATGTCGCCATTCCAAAACCGCCGCGCACCTTTGGGCGACAGGCGTTAGTCTCGTCCGCCGTCGGTCTGCTTCAATTCGTCGAGTGTCGGCATGGAAACGATGTGATAGCCGGAATCGACATAGTGGATCTCGCCGGTAACCCCGGAAGACAGATCCGACAACAGATAAAGTGCCGAGCCGCCGACCTCGTCGATGGTCACCGTGCGGCGCAGCGGCGAGTTTCGCTGCTGGTAGGAGAACATATGGCGCGCATCGGAAATACCGGCGCCGGCGAGCGTGCGCACCGGTCCAGCCGATATGCCGTTCACCCTGATGCCGCGCGGACCGTAATCGTTGGCGAGGTAGCGGACACTCGCCTCCAGCCCTGCCTTGGCGACGCCCATGACATTGTAGTTCGGCATGACGCGGACGGAGCCCGCATAGGTCAGCGTGATCATCGATCCGCCGTCCTGCATCAAGGTGGCTGCATGGCGGGCGACCTCCGTGAAGGAGTAGCAAGAGATCACCATGGTACGGACGAAATTGTCCCGGCTGGTGTCGGCGTAGAGGCCTTTCAACTCGTTCTTGTCGGAAAAGCCGATGGCGTGGACGATGAAATCCAGCCCGCCCCATTCCTTGCCCAGGGTCTCGAATGTGGCGGCGACCGAAGCGCTGTCCTCGACGTCGCACGGCACCACCAGTGAGGCGCCGAGCTTGTCGGCCAGCGGCTTGACCCGGCGTCCGAAGGCATCGCCCTGATAGGTGAAGGCGAGTTCCGCCCCATGTTCGGACAATTTCCGGGCAATTCCCCAAGCGATCGAATGATCGTTGGCGACACCCATGACAAGCCCGCGCTTGCCCTTCATCAATCCGTCCATGGCCGGCAAATCCTTATGCGGAATAGCGCTGGAAAACGAGCGT
The DNA here is from genome assembly GCF_040324155.1 of Mesorhizobium sp. M0011. Lineage (NCBI taxonomy): Bacteria > Pseudomonadati > Pseudomonadota > Alphaproteobacteria > Hyphomicrobiales > Phyllobacteriaceae > Mesorhizobium > Mesorhizobium sp. M0011. The sequence continues at coordinate 44,912 of NZ_JAMYVQ010000023.1, forward strand.
GGCGTTGGTGCCGCCGAAGCCGAACGAATTGGACAAGACAGTATCGATCCTGGCGTCGTCGATGCGCTTTCGCACGATCGGCATGCCCTCGAATTCGGGGTCGAGGGTCTCGATATGGGCGCTTTCGCCGATGAAGCCGCCCTGCATCATCAGGATCGAATAGATGGATTCCTGCACGCCGGCCGCGCCCAGCGAATGGCCGGTCAGCGACTTCGTCGAGGTGATATACGGCATCTCTGGGCCGAACACCTCGCGGATCGCTCCCATTTCCTTGGAATCTCCCACCGGCGTCGAGGTGCCATGGGTGTTGATGTAGTCGACCGGTGTGGAAACCGTGGCCAGCGCCTGGCGCATGCAGCGGACCGCGCCCTCGCCTGAAGGAGCAACCATGTCGTAGCCATCCGACGTCGCGCCATAGCCGACGATCTCGGCATAGATCTTGGCGCCGCGCGCCTTGGCATGCTCAAGCTCTTCCAGCACCAGCACCCCGGCGCCGCCGGCGATGACGAAGCCGTCGCGATTGGCGTCATAGGCGCGGGAAGCTGTCGATGCCTTGTCGTTGAATTTCGACGACATCGCGCCCATGGCGTCGAACAGGTCCGACATCGTCCAGTCGAGATCCTCGTGGCCGCCGGCAAAGATGATGTCCTGCTTGCCCCACTGGATCAATTCATAGCCATTGCCGATGCAGTGCGCTGAGGTCGAACAGGCCGACGAGATCGAGTAGTTGACGCCGTGGATCTTGAACCAGGTGGCAAGCGTCGCCGATGCGGTTGATGACATTGCCTTCGGCACCGCGAACGGACCGATGCGCTTGGGACTGCCATTCTTCAGCGTCGTTTCGGCAGCTTCGACGATGGTGCGGGTGGATGGTCCGCCCGATCCCATGACGATGCCGGTGCGTTCATTGGTGATGTCGCTCTCGCCGAGGCCCGCATCCGCGATGGCCTGATCCATGGCGACATGGTTCCAGGCAGCCCCCTGGCTCAGGAAGCGCATCGCACGGCGGTCGATCATGGCCGATGGATCGAGCGTCGGCGCTCCCCAGACCTGGCAACGGAAGCCGTGTTCGGCGAAGGAATCCGAGAAGCTGATGCCGGATCTGGCGTCATGCAGAGAGGTCTGCACCTCGTTGGCATTGTTGCCGATCGACGACACAATGCCGATGCCTGTGACTACGACACGTCTCATTCGCAACTCCTTCCAGGGGTGCTGGCCAGAGAGCTGGCCAGGGATGCCGGTCAGCCAACCGCCGACTGCTTGGACAGACCGACTTTCAAATCCGTTGCCGCGTATATGGGTTCGTCATCCGCCTTCAGCCAGCCATCGGCGATGCCGAGCACCAGCCGGCCCCGCATCACGCGCTTGAAGTCGATGCCATATTCGACCTTCTTCACCGAGGGCGTGACCATGCCCTTGAATTTCACTTCACCGGTCGACAGCGCCATCCCCTTGCCGGGTTCGCCCAGCCAGCCAAGATAGAAGCCCGTCAATTGCCACATGGCGTCGAGGCCGAGGCACCCCGGCATGATCGGATTGCCGATGAAATGGCAGGCAAAGAACCACAGGTCCGGCTTGATGTCGAACTCCGCGCGGATGAAACCCTTCTCGAAGGCGCCGCCCGTCTCGCTGATCTCGGTGATGCGGTCGAACATCAGCATGGGCGGATAGGGAAGCTGGGCATTGCCCGGTCCGAACAGTTCGCCGCGGGCGCAGGCCAGCAATTCGTCGTACTCGTAGCTGGATTTACCCGCCATCAATCTCATCCCCATATCGTTCCGGGCTATCGGGTGCCCTTGTCGGTGGTTTCCTAACACAATCTGTTTCAGGCCGGAAACCGGCGTTTGCGCTTAGCCTGCTCGTCTGCCTGGGTCAATGCGCGCTATTGATCGCATTCGGACGACAGAATATATGTCCTGAGAGGTCCGGTTTCGGCAGACGTTCATTTTTTTGCCATTCTGGGCGTGTCTTGGGGCGGAACTGTGGGGTTCGACAAGAAGATGGACCTGGACGGCCGGAAGGAAAATGTCGCTGTGGACAAGCGGGTCCGTGAAGCCGGCCTGAGGCCGACGCGTCAGCGCATTGCGCTGGCCGACCTGCTTTTTGCCAAGGGCGACCGGCATTTGTCGGCCGAGGAACTGCACGAGGAGGCGGTTGCCGCCGGCGTGCCGGTATCACTGGCCACCGTCTACAATGCCCTTCACCAGTTCACCCAGGCGGGACTGTTGCGCATCCTCGCCGTCGAGGGCGCGAAGACCTATTTCGACACCAACACCTCCGACCACCACCATTTCTACATCGAAGGCGAAAACCGCATATTCGACATCGACAGTGGTCCGGTGACGGTTGCCAACCTGCCGGAGCCTCCGGAAGGGATGGAGATCGCCAATGTCGACATCGTGGTGAGGCTGCGCCCCAAACGCCGCGAATGACCGGCGAGGCCCCCTGACCGTGCCCGTGCTGTTGCTGCTCGCCGGGCACATGTGGGGCAATGCGATGGCGGTTGCGCTGATCTGGATCGCCCACATCGCCATCGACCGTGCGCTGGGCTATGGCCTGAAGCTGTCGACCGGCTTTCCGGACACCCATCTCGGCCGCATCGGGACTAGATGACCACCGCTTGATGCAGGCGGCCGGACCGCTCATTGCTCCACTAGATATCGCCTCCCGACACCGGCATCGTGGAAACCGTCTCGAGCATTCGCTCCGTCGCGTCGAACAGTTCTTGGGCGAGACCAAAAAGCCGGGGATATGGCGAGAACACCAAAACCGGGTTCAAGGCGCAGACCGTCACGCCGGCTGATTGTTCGCTGACCACGAACTTGAACGGCGCTTCGGGCACGGCGCCAGGATCGGTCAGCAACAGGCGCGCCATGTATCGCGGGTGGAACCAAAGCAGTTGACGGAGCCGAATGGTGGAGATCCCGCCTTTCCAGAGCAGGGCCTGCGGATCGATCTCATGGATGATCCATAGCTCGGCAGCAGCGATGGCGTCGCGAAGCCGTTGCAGTGTCTCATCGAAACCATAGCTGGAGGAAACGACGATCTGGTGACGCGGAATGGTCGCCATCGAACTCGGATCGAGGGTCACGAGGTCAGTCATTGAGAAGCACTGTCCGTGGAAAGTCGAGTTCTGGCTGGGCGAAGTGATTGAGGATGTTGGAATAGAAGTTGAGTGCGACATGCGCGATCACCTCTGCCAGTTCCTCGTCGTCGAGCCCCGCGGCCCTGGCGGCGCCGAATGCCTGGTCGGTGACGGCTCCGCGGCTACGCGCCACATCCGCAGCCAACGCCAGCGTGGCCGCCACTCTGGCATCGCTTGAATCGCCCCTGCGATTTAGCTCCAATTCCGTATCGGAGATGCCGATCTTGGATCCGCGAAATGCGTGGGCCGAAACGCAGTATTCGCAGCGGTTCACCTCAGCAGTTATCAGGGCGATCTGCTCGCGCAATTTCGAACTGAGACGGCCGCTCTGCAGCGACTCGCGAAATTGCAGATAACCTTTGAGAGCGACCGGAGAGTTGGCCAGGACGCGATAGAGGTTCGGGACGCGTCCGAGCTGGCGTCGCGTTTCCGCCAGAAGCTTGCCGGCTTCCGTGTCGGAACCTTCGTTTATTGGCGATAGGCGAGACATCTAATCATTCTCCTTCCGGGTCAGCCGGCAACCGCCGTGCTTCGTCGGAATCCATATGACTCGACGAGGAGCATTTGGAAATGTCATAGTAGCTGTCTCTATGATATGAGTACGAAATGAAGCATCTTGCCATCGAACAGCTTCGCAGCTTCGTGCTTGTTGCCGACTGCGAGAGCTTCACCACCGCGGCCGATCTTCTCGGGACCACCCAGTCGGCGATCAGCCTGCGGGTCCGCAAGCTCGAGCAAGCGATGGAGCGGCGTCTCCTGGCGCGGACGCCGCGCGCGGTTTCGCTGACGCCCGAAGGCGCGCGGTTCCTTGCTTCGGCGCGGCAGGTCCTCGAAGCTCATGACCGGGCCGTGGCTACATTCGATGCTGGCACGCAAACCACCACGCTCCGGGCGGCCATCGGCGATCACGCCGCCGGTGCGCTTCTGGAGTCGGCGTTTGGGCGTCTGAGCCAAGTCTTTCCGGAATTGCTGCTGGAAGTGTCGGTGGGTCTCTCAGCCGAGATGCAGGCCCGCTACGACGCAGGCAAGGCCGATTTTGCCGTCGTGCGCATGGATATCAGCCGGCGCCAGGGCATCCCGCTCTACCGAGACCAGCTTGTCTGGTGTGCAAGGTCGCCTGACGTCTGGCGGTCGTCTGCCGCGTTGCCGCTGTTGGCATTGCCCGGATCCTGCACCGTCCGACTGGCAGCGGAACGCGCGCTCGATGGCAGCAATACCGCCTGGCGCCTCGCCTTCACCGGCGGTTCGGTGACCGCGTTGCAATCGGCCGCCAGCGCGGGCCTGGGAGTGGCGGCGATCGGGCAGAGCCAGGTACCGGCCGATTGCGTGATACTGAACCGGTCGCATGGATTGCCGGATTTGCCAGCCAGCCGGATTACGCTCCTGACACGGTTGAGCAACCCGCTGAGAGGCGCAATCGCTGCCGCTTTCGCAGCGGACGCGAGCGATCGGCGGCGTGAATGACAATGCTGCAATTGAGTTTGATGAAGCGGAGGCGCAAGCACCTTGTTGCCGTATCCGTGATTGCCGGCCTATTTCTGATCCCGAGTTCTTCCGAGCCTCGCGATGAAGTTGTCAGTCCTTGACCCGTTCGCCGGGATAGGCGCCCCAGACAACCGACTGGGCAAGCCAGCCGGTGTGGCCGTCGAACGTCATTTCGCACCACTGGCCGTCGCAGGATTTGATCGTACCCATGACGCCAGGTTCAATCATCGCGACCACTCTTGCGTCCTTGTCGGAACTGTTGAGAAGGTCGATCTGGGCGCCCTTGCCGCGCTGCCATGGTGCGACGATTGCCGTGCGTCGGCCGGAAAGCAGCGACTGGTTGATCCAGCCTTCCGAACCATCGGCATCGCGCACGCGGCGCCATGTGTCGAATTCCTGGATGATCTCCATCGGCAGGCCGGCCTTCATATACATCCAGTCGACCGAGTAGTTGGCCCCGGGACCGACGCGCGAGTTGACGCGGCCGGATTTCAGGCTGACGAAGCGCGGCAGCGGCAGGCCGCTCGGACCAAGCGTGACGACGCCCTGGGCAGGTGCTGCGGCACTCTGCGCGCCCGCAAGCGGAGAATAAAGCAGAGCGCCGAGAAATGCTGCGCTGAGGGTCAGGCGAAGCGACGCGAAACCAGACACTTTCATTCCTTTCGGCGCTTGCCCATCGGCCTCGGCGCCCCTTTTTCTTTGTCTTCGGCGGCACCGCTTGTTACAGGGAGTAATCGGCACCGCGACCGGCTTTCAGTTTCGCCGGTCTTGGTTAAAGAGGTCTCAACGAGATCGGGTTAGAAGCAATTCCAGCAAAAGTGTGAAGCGGTTTTGCGTTCGGAATTGCGGCAAGTACTCGAGAGGGAAACAATGGCAGGCAAAAAGAAGCCTCTCGTCGTCATCACGCGAAAGCTGCCCGACCCCGTCGAGACCCGCATGCGCGAGTTGTTCGACGCAAGGCTGAATGTCGAGGACCGGCCGATGACGCAGCCGGAACTGGTCGCGGCGGTCAAGGAGGCCGACGTGCTGGTGCCGACGGTAACCGACCAGATCGACGCCGCACTGATCGCCCAGGCCGGCGACAACCTCAAACTGATCGCGAATTTTGGCAATGGCGTCGACAAGATCGATGTCGCGGCCGCGGCCAAGAGGGGCATCACCGTCACCAACACGCCGAATGTCCTGACCGAGGACACCGCCGACATGACCATGGCGCTGATGCTGGCGGTGCCGCGGCGGCTGGCGGAAGGCGCCAATGTGCTCACCGGTGACAAGAAATGGGCCGGCTGGTCGCCGACCTGGATGCTGGGCCGGCGCATCTGGGGCAAGCGGCTCGGCATTGTCGGCATGGGCCGCATCGGCACCGCCGTCGCCAGGCGGGCCAAGGCCTTCGGACTGTCGATCCATTATCACAATCGCCACCGCGTGCTGCCGGCCGTGGAAGACGGGTTGGAGGCGACCTATTGGGAAAGCCTCGACCAGATGCTGGCCCGCATGGATATCATCTCGGTCAACTGTCCCTCGACGCCGGCAACCTTCCATCTGCTTTCGGCGCGGCGGCTGGCGCTGCTGCAGCCGACTGCCTATGTCGTCAACACCGCACGTGGCGACATCATCGACGAGGAAGCGCTGGTCAAGCTGATCCAGGACGGCAAGATCGCCGGCGCCGGGCTCGATGTCTACGAGCATGAGCCGGCCTTGAACAGCAAGCTGCTGAAGCTCGCCGCCAAGAACAAGGTCGTGCTTTTGCCGCATATGGGCTCGGCGACGCTCGAGGGCCGCATCGACATGGGTGAAAAGGTCATCATCAATATCCGCGCCTTCGTTGACGGCCACCGCCCACCAGACCGCGTGCTGCCGCTCAGGACCTGACGCTGTCGCGGCCCACAAACCGTAAGATAAACCTTACGGGATAGCTTTGCGCATGGTGATCGAGGTCGGCCTGGCATAGCCCTCGTGCGCCGTCCGTTCAGTTTCGCGAAAGCCGAGGCGGGCAAAGGCCGCATGATTCCCGGTCAGCTCGATCCGCGTCTGAAGCTCGATTGCCGCCTTGCCGCGGCTGCGGGCAAGGTCTTCGACCGCCTGCATCAGCCGCCGGCCAATGCCTTGTCCCTGGCAGTCCGGCGCGACCGCGAGCTTGCCGACATAGAACTCTGTCACCTTTTCAAGGGCAAAGACGCAGCCGACGATCCGATCGCCCTTGAGCGCCACGAAGCCGGTCTCCCACCGCGCCTTGTCCCGCAGAGTGTCGGTGGTCAAAAGGTGGGCCGAGGAGGGCGGGTCGATGACGCCGTCCATCGAGGCGAAAGCGCGCATGATCAATGCGAGCACATCGTCCCAGCGGTCGAAATCGGTCGGGATCCGCGTGATGGAGGCAGCTTCGATCCGGTCCAAGAATTCAGCTTCTCTTGTAGCGGATGGTGTCGAAGCGCGCCGCCAGCCCGTCATAGAGCAGCAGCCGGCCGACCAGCGGTTCGCCGACGCCGGTGATCAGCTTGATCGCCTCCATGGCCTGCAGCGTGCCGACGACGCCGGTCAGCGCGCCAAGCACGCCGGCTTCGGCGCAGGACGGCACCAGGCCCAGCGGCGGCGCCTCGGGAAACAGATCGCGATAGCCTGGATTGGGTTTGCCGTCCTTGCCGTCTTCGAATGGCTTCAGCACCGTTACCGAACCATCGAAGCGTCCGACGGCGGCATGCACCAGCGGCTTGCCTTCGCTCGCGCAGGCATCGGCCACGGCATAGCGCGTTTCGAAATTGTCGGAACCGTCGACGACGATGTCATAGCGGGCGACGAGGGCGGGCGCATTGTCCGTGGTCAGCCGGATTGCGTGCGCTTCAACAATTGTGTTGGGATTGATGCGAACGATTGCCGCCTTGGCGCTATCGGTTTTCAGCAGGCCGACAGTGTCGGTACCGTGAATGACCTGGCGCTGCAGATTGGACAGCGAAACGGTGTCGTCATCGACCACGCCTAGTGTGCCGACGCCGGCGGCGGCGAGATATTCAAGCACCGGCGCGCCCAGCCCGCCAGCGCCGATAACCAGCACCCGGGCCTGTTTCAGCCTTTGCTGGCCGGCTCCGCCGATCTCCGGCAGCACGATGTGGCGGGCATAACGTTCGATCTCGTCTGCGGTCAGGGCGGCAGTGGTCATTGCCTGATCATACAGGGACTGAAAAACCTTGTCAGGGGTCTTCGGTTGGCCCAACCGTCCCATGGTCGACAGTCAGGAATTGCGCGCGTCCCTGGAGACTGGAAAACAGCGCAGCATCGGTTCCTGTCATGAACGCCTGGCAGTTCAGTTCCTCCAGGATGGAAAACAGCGCCGTGCGGCGTCGGCTGTCGAGATGCGCGGCGATCTCGTCGAGCAGCAGGATCGGTGTCATGCCCGACATTTCGCCGGTCAGCCTTGCATGCGACAGCACGATGCCGACCAGCAGCGCCTTTTGCTCGCCTGTCGAGCAAAGCTCGGCCGGCATCGCCTTGGGGCGGTGCCGAACCATCAGGTCCGAACGATGCGGGCCATCGAGCGTGCGCCCGGCGGCGCGGTCGCGCTCACGGCCGTCGGCAAGCGTCCGGCGGAAGCGTTCCTCGACATCGACTGCCGGCGCGACGGCAATCTCGGCTTCCAGATCGCCCGAAAGGCCGATGTCGGCCTGCGGAAACGGTCCTGTGTCGGGCAGCCTGTCGATCATGGCGGCGAGAAGACGCACCATCTCGGCCCGCGCGGCGGCGATCGCCACACCGGTTTCGGCCATCTGCGTCTCGATAGCGTCGAACCAGCGGTCGTCTCGAGAGCCTTCAGTAAGCAAGCGGTTACGGCCACGCATCGCCTTCTCGTAGTCGATCGCACGTTGCCCGTGGCCGGGATCGATCGCCAGCACCAGCCGGTCGAGAAAGCGCCGGCGATCCGCGGCCGGCCCGGTGAACAACGCGTCCATGGCCGGCGTCAGCCACACCACGCGCAGCCATTCCAGCATGTCCTCGGCCGAACGCGCCGGAGCTCCATTGATGCGCACCCGCCTGCCGCCTTCGCCGGCGGTGTCGCCGCCGGAAATGCCTGTTCCGATCTCGACTTGGCCGTCAGGTCCGTCGAGCCGGGCATGCAATGCAAAGCCGCCGTCGCCGCCCTCGCGTGCGACATCCGCGTAAGGGGCGCGGCGCAAGCCACGCCCTGGTGTCAAAAAGGAGATCGCTTCGAGGAGATTGGTCTTGCCGGCGCCGTTGTCGCCGGAAAAAACCACGGCACCTGGCGCCAGATCGATCGTCAGCGCCGCATAGTTGCGGAAATTAGTAAGTGTTAGCTTACTTATATGGTTCTGTCCCGGCAACCGCTATCCGCCTATAGAGCGCTCCATCGTTTCACAGAAACGCAGAACCGCTCTATCTCTTTGTTTTGACGCAATTCCGGACGGAAAACCGCTTCACACTTTTCCTGGAATTGCTCTAGGAGTTGCCGTAAATATCGCGCTTGCCGCCGTTCACAACAGGACCGAAGTGCTGACACCGCGCCGCTACACCCGCATCGGCATCAACACATAAAGCGCGGTCTCGTCGGCCATGTCGTGGATCAGTGTCGGCGAACCGGCATCCGCCAGCATGAACTTGGCCTCCGTGCCGGTCAGCTGCGCGGCAACGTCGAGCAGGTACTTGGCGTTGAAGCCGATCTCGATCGGATCGGATGAATAGTCGGCGGACAGTTCTTCGGTGGCGCTGCCTGAATCCGGATTGTTGACCGCAAGCGTCACCTGACCCTCGCTGATCGACAGCTTCACCGCGCGGCCGCGTTCGGAAGAGATGGTCGAGACACGATCGACGGCGGCGGCAAAGCTCTGGCGGTCGATGATCAGCTTCTTGTCGTTGCCGGTCGGAATGACCCGCTGATAGTCGGGGAAGGTGCCGTCGATCAGCTTCGAGGTCAAAACCACGCTGCCGATGGTGAAGCGGATTTTGGTGTCCGACAGTTCGGTGGTGACCGCGACATCCGGATCGTCGACGAGCTTCTGCAGCTCGCTCACCGTCTTGCGCGGAATGATGATGCCCGGCATGCCTTCGGAACCCGCTGGCGCATCGATCTCGGCGCGCGCCAGGCGGTGGCCGTCGGTCGCCACCGAGCGCAGCTTCAGCTTGCCGCCGACCTCATGCGTGTGCAGATAGATGCCGTTCAGGTAATAACGCGTCTCCTCGGTGGAGATGGCGAATTGGGTCTTCTCGATCAGGCCTTTCAGGGCAACCGAATCGAGACGGAAGATATGCGAGAATGATCCGGCCGAGAGTTCCGGGAAGTCGGATTGCGGCAGGCACTGAAGGCGGAAGCTCGAGCGGCCAGACGTCACCGTCATGGCGTTGCCGTCCTCGTCCGTCTTCAGCATCACCTCGGCGCCATCGGCAAGCTTGCGCACGATGTCGTAGAGCAGATGTGCCGGGACTGTCGTCGCCCCGCCGCGCTCCACCTTGGCGGGCGTCGCTTCGGTCACCTCGAGGTCGAGATCGGTCGCCTTCATTTCAAGGCTGGCGCCTTCGGCGCTGAGCAGCACGTTGGACAGGATCGGTATGGTGTTTCGCCGCTCGACCACACGATGGACGTGGTTGAGCGACTTCAGGAGATTTGACCGTTCCAGGATAACACGCATGACGAAACAGGCTCGCTTGAATGAATGACGGGTCACCAGTGAGCGGCGTCCCGCGAAAGGTCTGAACAGGCTCAGAATCTGCGTAAACTGACAGGAAAAAACCAGCAAACGCAAGCCCGCGCCACCGGTTCAGGCCGGCTAGGCGGGCTTTCTGGGGATAACGCGCCCGAAGTCCGCGAGCCAGTGTCGTAAAACCGAAATCCAGATCGCTTCCAGGCGGCGCCACGAGCCCGATCCAGGCCCAGCGCCGCACTGGCAAGCCATTGAATCCGGTATTGTTCCGGCTCGGCCATCCCCGGAGGATCAGGCCTGGTCGTTGATCAACCGCCTCAGAAGCTCAAGTTCCTGCGCCAGCGTGTTGTCGTTGCCGGAAAGGTCCTCGATCTTGCGCACGGCATGCAGCACCGTGGTGTGATCGCGGCCGCCGAAACGCCGTCCGATCTCAGGCAGCGAGCGCGGCGTCATCACCTTCGACAGGTACATGGCGACCTGCCGCGGCTTGACGATGGTGCGCGTGCGTCGGTTGGACAGCAATTCGGTCTTCGACACATTGTAGTGACGCGCCACGATGCGCTGGATGTCCTCGATACGGACACGTTTCGGCTCGCCGGTGCGATAGATGTGGCCGAGGATTTCGTCGATCCGGTCGATGGTGATCTGCGGCTCGAAGGATTGACGGAACAAAAGCTGATTGAAGGCGCCTTCCAGCTCGCGTCCGCTGCCGGTCACGGTGCGGGCGACGTGATTGAGGATCTCCTCCGAAATGTCGAGCGACGCGTCGTCGCTCCTGGCCGTGGCAAGGCGCAATTTGAGCATGCCGAGGCGCATGGCGAAATCGGGCGCCGACATTTCAAGCGCGACACCGCCATTGAGGCGCGAACGGACCCGCGGTTCGAGCGATTCCAGTTCCGATGGCGGCCGGTCGGCGGCGACGACGACCTGCTTGGCGCTGTCGAGCAGCATGTTGATGAGGTGGCAGAATTCGTGCTGGATCGACTTGCCCTGCAGAAACTGCATGTCGTCGATGATGAGCAGGTCGATGTCGCGCAGCTGTTCCTTGAGCGTCAGCGCGTTGTTGTCGCGGATCGCGGTGGCAAAGCGCCACATGAAATACTCGGCCGTGAGATAGACGACGCGCGACTTGGGGTTCTGCTTCAGCGATTCCGCGGCGATGGCCTGCAGCAAATGTGTCTTGCCGAGCCCGACGGTTGCGTGAAGGAAAAGCGGATTGAAGCGCACCGCGCTCGATTGCGATTCCGCCACTGCCTTGGCGGCGGCGAAGGCCACCCGGTTCGACGGTCCCTCGATGAAGGAGCCGAACGTGTAGCGCGGATCGAGCGGTGATCCCAAAACGTTGTGGCGGAATTCGCTCTCGATCGGTGTGCCCGGACGCGGAGCCGGTGCGCGCTCCACCCGGCTGGGGCTGACTGTGCCGGCGGCAAGCGCCGTCTGCGTCTGCCGTGTCACCTTGCTGCGTGCTGGCGTTACCTCTGGCTCGGCCTGGCTGCGTCCCTGACGGGTTGCCGTGCGCACGACGATGTCGATTTTGAGGAGATCGGGATCCTCCTGCTTCCACAACTCGGAGATGAGGTCGAGATAGTGGCCGTTGATCCATGAGCGCAGGAAGGCAGTAGGCACCGAGATGCGGACGATGCCCTTGGAAGCCTCGGCGACCTTCATGCGGCCAAACCAGCTCGAATAGACTTCGGTTCCCAGGCGCGCCTTCAACTGGGCTTTGACCCGGTCGAATTTCTGTTCCGCGTCGCTGGACACCGCCATGTCGTTTGCTCCGATCAAAGTTCCAGGAAATGGGAGGTCGCCCGTAAGCTCCCTTTCGATGCCGCTCTGCATGATCTTTTCCTTGTTCTTCCGTACCTGTTTCCACCGGGGATGCGCCTCCTGCATCCGGTTCCGGCGACCTAAGTCTTTGCTACGATGTCCGCTGCCGCCGCCGGCAGATGAACGTCGCCCATTATCTGCGGGAACCGGTGCCGGCCCATGGAAGCCAGTCCGCGTTGGGTATGTCAGGGCAATACAACACCGTCCGGCGAAAGGAGCGCCGGCGCGCCGTCTACCTGCCATGTCTAGTTACGCCAGTCCCCTACCGTATCGAAAAAGACAAACCAAACCCGTCCGCGGACTTGATCCGCGTTGCAAATCCCGCCAATTTAAGCTGGCCGATTCAGGCTTGGGTTAAGAGCCAGAGCCCGTCCCTTTCGATAGATCGACACTACCGAAATCGCTGTGGATAGGGCAAGGCCACGTCTAACGGATTTTTAAGGAATCTGGTTACTGGAGGCGGGTTCGAGTGGCGTGCCGTGACGGCACATTTTAACAAAGCCATTGTGATTCAAACCCTTTTCCGGCGAATATGAAAAACCGGACGCTGAGAGAAATATTCTGAAATAATTCGCTTGACAGCGACTTGTCCCCGATCGGGTCGGCCCGGTGTGGACAAGCTGTGGATCACCATCAGTAAGTGTCTGAAAATTATAAGCTATTTCTGACAGTTAAGAATCATTAAGCCGGCCCTTTTCAAGCATGCCGATCAACAGCAGGCATGCATATGCCGGCAAACTATTCCCAATTGTGAAATCCGCCTAAGACGCCGTTTCCGGACATTCTTTTTAAGTGCTTGCCGGCAAACGAAAAAACCCGGCACAAACGGCCGGGTTCGAAGAACGTCAGTCTAGGCAAGTAATGTCAGGCCGACAGTACCTTGACCCGCTGAGCCAGTCGCGACACCTTGCGGGACGCCGTGTTCTTGTGAATCACGCCCTTGGTCGCGGCGCGCATCAATTCCGGCTCCGCGATCTTGAAGGCAGCCTGTGCGGCAGCCTTGTCGCCGGAGGCAAGCGCCTCTTCGACCTGGCGGATATAGGTGCGGACGCGCGAGCGGCGGTTCTTATTGATCGCTGCGCGGCGGACGATCTTGCGCGTTGCCTTTTTGGCCGAGGATGTATTGGCCATGATGCCTCTCTTCTGATCTGGTCGGCGCATGCGGGATGCCGCAGGGCGCAAAAAACAAACGGGCAGCCACGGGGCCGCCTCGGTTGGTGCGGCTTATAGTTCAGCTTTTCCGGCGCGTCAACGCTGCCTGGCCTTCTTTTTGGCGGCCAACAGCCATCTTCTTCTCGGCGAGAGGATTGGCGTCAGCGGTTGGTGAAATTCGGCTTCCGCTTCTCGGCAAAGGCCGCCATGCCTTCCTTCTGATCGTCCAGTGCAAACAGCGAGTGAAACAGCCGGCGCTCGAACCGCAATCCCTCGGCAAGCGTCGTCTCGAAGGCGCGGTTGACAGCCTCCTTCGCCATCATCACCGATGGCAGCGAGAAAGCGGCGATCTTGGCCGCGGCCTTCAGCGCCTCCTCGACAAGTTCGCCGGCAGGCACGACCCGCGACACCAGGCCAGAACGCTCGGCCTCGGCGGCATCCATCATCCGCCCGGTCAGGCACATGTCCATCGCCTTCGACTTGCCGACGAAGCGGGTCAGCCTTTGTGACCCGCCCATGCCTGGAATAACGCCGAGGGTGATCTCGGGCTGGCCGAATTTGGCCGTGTCGGCGGCGATGATGAAATCGCACATCATCGCCAGCTCGCAGCCGCCGCCGAGTGCATAGCCCGCCACCGCCGCGATAATAGGCTTTCGCGCCCGCGTCAGTTCCTCCCAGCCGACGAAGAAGTCTTGGGCGTAGGCGTCCGCGTAGGAGATGGACTGCATCTCCTTGATATCGGCGCCGGCGGCGAAAGCTTTTTCGGAACCCGTGATGACCATGGCGCCGATACCTGGATCGGCGCTGAACCCGTTCACGGCTGCCACCACTTCGGTCAGAATCTGCGAATTCAGCGCGTTGAGCGCCTGCGGCCTGTTCAGCGTGATCAGCCCAACCTTGCCGTGCGTCTCGGTGATGATCGTCTCATAGGCCATGGCTGCTTCTCCTTGCTCACGCTCGTCTAGAGCGGTTCATCGTTTCACGGAAACGCAGAACCGCTCCCATCTCCTTGTCTCGACGCAATTCTCGACGGAAAACCGTTTCACACTTTTCCTGGAATTGCTCCAACTCACCGCTGACATGTCCGGCAATAAAAGGTCGATCGGCCGCTCTGCACGATCCGTTCGATGTGGCCGCCGCAGCCGGGCTTGGAGCATGCCTCGCCTTCGCGGTCGTAGACGGCGAAGGCGTGCTGGAAATAGCCCAGCGACCCATCGGTCTGCATATAGTCCCGCAGTGAGGAGCCGCCGGCTGCGATCGCATCCGATATCACCGAACGAATGGCTTGCGCGAGGTGTTCGCTTTGGGCTTGGGCTTTCTTTCCGGGCCTGGCGATCGTGCCCGCCTCGCGCAGCGGCGACAGGCCGGCACGCCACAACGCCTCCGACACATAGATGTTGCCGAGCCCGGCGATCAGCCTCTGGTCGAGAAGCGCTGCCTTCAGCGGTGATCGCCGCCCCTTCATCAATGAGGCGAGCAGCGCACCGTCCAATGTGTTGCCCGTTGGCTCGACGCCAAGTCCAGCCAGCATCGGATGAACGTCCGGCAGTCCCTCCGCAAACAACATGAAGCCGAAGCGGCGCGGATCATTGAAGATCACGCGGGACCGGGCACCGGTTGGAGACTCGACATGGAAGACGACGTGGTCGTGATTGGAGCTTTTCGAGCGGTCGTGCCGGAAGATGCCGGGCATGTCGCTGCCATCGGCCGTCTCAATGCGGAATGAGCCCGACATGCCGAGATGGCAGATCAGCACGGGGCCGCCTTCCAGGTCCATCGTCAGATACTTGGCCCGGCGGCCGAGTGCCGTGATCGTCTTGCCGGTCAGCCGCTGCGCGAATTTCTCGGGAAATGGAAAGCGCAGATCCGGTCGGCGCGCCTCGACACGGGCGATCGTGGCGCCTTCCAGAACCGGCTGCAGTCCGCGCCGGACGGTTTCGACCTCCGGCAATTCAGGCATGACCGCCGATCGCCGTATAGAAAGAAGTGCCGTAGCGTCCGGGCGCCAGCCCGAGATGCTCGGCCAGGGTCTCGCCGATGTCGGCGAATGTCGTTCTCAGTCCGATGTCGCCGCCCTTGAGACCCGGTCCAGTGCCGATCACCGGAATGCGCTCGCGCGTGTGATCGGTCCCGCCCCAGGTAGGGTCGTTGCCGTGGTCGGCCGTCAGGATGAGAAGATCGCCCTGCCGCAGCCTAGCAAATGCCTCCGGCAGCCGCAGATCGAAGGCCTCGAGCGCGGCAGCATAGCCTGCGACATCGCGGCGGTGACCGAATTCGGTGTCGAAGTCGACGAAATTGGCGAAGACGAGGTCACCGTCGCCGGCATCATCGATCGCACCCAGCGCCTCGTCGAACATCGCCATGTTGCCTGCCGCCTTGCGCGCTTGCGAAATTCCGCGATGGGCGAAGATGTCGCCGATCTTGCCGACGGCGATGACACGGCTGCCACGCGCCGTCAGCCGGTCGAGCAGGGTCGGTTCCGGCGGAGGCACGGCGTAGTCATGACGGTTGTATGTCCGCTCGAAAGTGGCGGTGGTTTCGCCGACGAACGGCCGCGCGATCACCCGTCCAATCCTCAGCGGGTCAACCAGCCTGCGCACCACCTGGCAGAATTCATAAAGCCGGTCGAGGCCGAAATGGACTTCATGCGCGGCGATTTGCAGGACCGAGTCGACCGACGTGTAGCAGATCGGCTTGCCGGTCCGGATGTGCTCCTCACCGAAGCGCTCGATGATCTCGGTGCCCGGCGCATGGCAATTGCCGAGAATGCCCGGCACCTTGCCTTCACGGATGATCGCCTCGGTCAGTTCGGCCGGAAAGGCCGGAACCGTATCCGGGAAATAGCCCCAGTCGAGGCGCACCGGCAGGCCGGCGATTTCCCAATGGCCGGATGGCGTATCCTTACCGCTCGAAACCTCCTGAGCAGCGCCGTGAAAGGCAGTTGGGAGCATATCCGCCCCGCTGTTGGCAAATCCCAGTCCCGTCGCGGTTTCGGCAGCCTTGCCAAGCCCGAGTGAGGCCATATGAGGGACAAACAGCGGTCCACTGCGAAACCCTTCGCGATCCGCACGGCCCTCCGCACAGGCCTCTGCGATGTGCGCGAATGTGTTGGCGCCGGCGTCACCGTAGCGGTCGGCGTCGGCCGCGCCGCCGATGCCGAAGGAATCCAGGACGAAGAGGAAAGCGCGCGCCATCGAGTTGTTGCCAGTTTGACCGACCAGACATAGGGTTCCGCGACTTCATTGGCAATTCGGAAACCAAACGGCAACGGGCAGGCGTGATAATCAGTGCATATCGCCCAAAAGTGCGCTGCGGTTTTGGGGGCAACGACTTGCACAAAGCAAGCAGTGCGTTGCCCAAAAGTGCGCAGCGGTTTTGGGATGACGGTCTGAGCATCGATCCAGGAAAACAGACGGCGGTTCTGTCATGAGGGTTGCGTTAAAGACATATGCCGCTCTGTTGCTGGGGCTGGGCGCGCTCGTCGGGCTCTGGTCCAACCCGGCGCATGCCGACTGGCGCGATGATATCGGCACGTTTCGCATAGGCATCGTTGCCGAGCCAGACGCCGGCAACGCCGTTCCGGGCCTGGCACTGTTGACCGACGCCTACACCAAGGCCTTGGGCATGAAGGTCGAGTTTGTCGTTGCCCGCAATTATGCCGCGCTGATCGAGGCGCAGGCCGATTCCCGCATCGAATATGCGATCTATTCGGCCACCGCCTATGCAACGGCCTCGCAGCGCTGCTTATGTATCGAACCGCTTGTCGCTCCGGTCGATTCAGACGGCGCGATCGGCATCCGCTCCGTTCTGCTGACGCGGGACGGCAAGCTGCCCGACCTTGCGGCGATGGACCGCCATCGTATCGCCATGGCGCCTTCGGACAGCGTCGGCGGTTCTCTCCTGCCATTGGCGGCGTTGGCCGCTGAAGGCCGCAAGATCGCGGAAGATGCACCGTTTCTGGCCCGTGCCGATTCGGCCGCGGCGGCCGAGACGATGCTGGTCGACGGCAAGGCTGATGGCCTGTTTGGCTGGGTGACGGCCGCTGCCGACGGCCCGCGAGAACCGTCGGGCACGCAGGCCAGGTTGGAGGCGGCAGGGCTCTCGGTGACGGCGCTTCGTGTCGTGTGGACGTCGGGTCTGCTGAGATACGGCCCGCACGCGGTCCGCAGCGATCTCGACCCGGAAGCCAAGCGTCGACTTGCCGTGTTCCTCACCAACCTCAAGTCGACGACGCCCGATATCTACGCCCTCCTGGAATCGGGACATTCCGGCGGCTTCGCTCGCGTGGCGCCAAAAGATTACGAGATGGCCGCTGCTATCGTGCGCTTCGTTTCGGACCGTGAGCCGCAGCAGTAGCGGCCCTGCGCAGGGCCTAGCTGGTTCTGTTCAACAGTCGCTGCAAGGGATCGTCACGCTTCTGCGGGGGCGCAGATAATAGGTTTCGCCCATGGTTATGTTGCTGAAAGCCGAGGTCAGTCCAAGCTTCTGTTGACTGCTCGCGCTCCACGCGATGACCGGCGTATAGCCGAGGTTGCTTTCGACGCGAATGAGAAACGTGTTGGCGACTCTGAGCGACGTCGGGATCGTTGTCTCGGTGGTGGCGCCGGCGGCACGGCTGGCGACGCCGGCGACCAATTTGCGTGACCAAACCACCAGTGCCCTCGTCGCATCGGGCGTAACCTGTATCGCCGTGATGGTGATGCTAGGGGGCGAGCGGTTGTAGGGCTGAAGGGTGACGCTGCCGATCTGCATGATGGCGTCGACATCCGCCTTGAGGACGCTTGTCTGTTGGGTGACGAGATCGGCCACCATGCTGCCGATACGACTGACCTTTTTGCTGGTCTCGATGGCTTGCGACGCTTCCATTGTGAGGAAATACATGATCAGCAGAATTGGCATGATCAAAGCAAATTCGACCGCCGCGATGCCGCGCCGATCGGACCAGAATCGACTTGCTTTCCGCCAAACTCCCGTAATCATAAGATGTGCCCCCGCACGCATCATGCCCATTGCCCTTTTCTTATACTGCTCGTGCATTCCGCTCAGTTGTCGAACGGCTCGTTCTGCCAGGTCACCGATGCGAAATGCAGGGTCTTGTTGCCGCCCATCGACTGCGCCAGCAGATCGGTCATAACAGGCCACTTGTAGAAGACCCGAAGCATGTTCCTCGACTCCGCCGCACCCGCTGTCACTGAGAACGATTGGATTGCGGTGCCTTTCGTCAGTACGACGTCGCCATTCTGGATCTTGAAGCCAGCCGTGGCCGCATCGGCGAACGACGTATATTGGCGAAGATCCACCAGCAGTTGATTGGGACAATCCTGGGAGACGATGATCTGCAGTTTCGTGCAGATCATGTCCCGCAAATTGGTTCCGGCAACGTCAGCCGCCCTCAACTGGCCGGTGCGCAGCTTGCGCGCGACATCGTCGGTGACGTTGGCCATCACCTCCTGGCCGGCAAACGAGATGCAGCTTTCCAGAATGGCAAAGACAAGCAGCGCGAAGGGGACTGAAAGGATCGCGAATTCGATTGCCGTGGCGCCGCGCCGGTCACGAAGGAAGCGGGCGAAAAACCTTGGGCGTCTCACTTTGTGGTCGCCTGCGCGACCGAATTCCTTGCTCATGTCCGATCCTGCCGATCTCTATGCGGTCTCGGAAGGAGCATTAGCGCAAACCGATTGAGGTCCGGTTTGGATGATCGTTAAAGTCGGCGCAGGCCTCTTAACCAGACAATAACCGGAACGGCAGTCGGCAACGCCACCTATCGGCTGACGCTCATCTCCGCTTCCGAAGACTTCTCCGCTTCGCTCTTGTACGAGCTTTCGCAATAGGGCGTGCACGACATCGTCTGGATTTCGGCGCGCCGATAGATGCGCACGGACGAGGCGGCTTGCCGCACCACGGTAACCTGCTCGTCGACGATGGGGCTGCCGTCCGTATCAAGCACGACCAGATTGGTGACGCCGAAGCCTTTGCCGGTGAGCACGATCGTCGAAGCGTCCTGGACCGAAGCGTCGGCGATTGCCGGGTTGCCGACCACGATGGTGTCTGCGGGACGCGACAGTTTGACGATCTTGGCCTGGTTCATCGTGACCTCGATGCCGGCGCCGGCCATGGCGGGCGCGACGAAGCTCGAGACGGCAAGAAGCGCGGCAATCAGGATTGACGATCTCGGCTGGGCCATTGAGGCGCTCCACGCAGGCGGACTGATCAACGGAACATGAACGAGATTGGTGAACCAACGGTTAAGCATGCGATGTTGCCAATCGTGCAATGGCCGACAAGGGCGCCCGCGAGGCGCGATCCGGGCGGGTCGCAAGCCTGCCAAACCCGGGACTGGAAGGCGCGGCGGTACTTTAGCCCGAAGTTAACCACGCAATATGTTCGAACCGGGAAAGGAATCGGTAAGGCTGTTTCTTAAGCCGATCGAAAGAGCTTCTCCCTAGATTGGCAGCATCCGATCAACCATCACAGAAGTTGACGGAAGTGCTGTAACACGTGGAGTAGGAGCTCTCGAATGTCTAATCTCATCGCACGTTTTGTGAAAGACGAATCCGGCGCGACCGCTATCGAATATGGTCTGATCGCCGCTCTCATCGCGCTCGCCATCATCACCGGCGCCGGCGCACTCGGCAATGCGCTCAACGGCAAGTTCACCGCTATCGGTTCCACCCTGAATACCAGCGGCGGCTAATCTGCCATATTGTTGAGCGCTTGGATTGCATTCTCGAAAAGGGCCGCCACATGGCGGTCCTTTTTCCATGCCGCTGCCAACATCCGTCGTCCTTTCGTTCTCGGCCTCATCAATCGTTAATCGAACATGCCTAGATTGGGGCCCGTGGAATTCGGACAAATAGGCACAGCGCCGATGCTTGAAGCCCTGATCTTCGTCGTTTTTCCGTTCTGCATGCTGTTTGCCGCGATCTCCGACATGCTGTCGATGACGATCGCCAATCGCGTGCCGGTGCTGCTCGTCGTCGTCTTCGCGCTGGTTGCGCCGCTGACGGGCATGGATTGGGCGGCCTATGGCGGGCATTTCGCCGCCGGCGCCCTGGTCCTGGCCGTGACGTTCGGCCTGTTTGCAATGGGCGGCATGGGCGGCGGCGACGCCAAGCTTCTGGCTGCCACCGCGATGTGGATGGGTCTCAATATCAATCTCGTCGAATACCTTGTCGCCTCGACAATCATCGGCGGCCTGCTGACGCTCGCGATCATCCTCTACCGGAAGTCGCTGCTTGCGGCCGTTACCGGCCAAAATCCGTTTCTGCGCCATTTCGCCGACGAAGCAAAAGGTGTTCCCTACGGCGTCGCGCTTGGCCTTGGCGGGTTGCTGACCTATCCGGATTCGCCTTTGATGGTATGGGCGCTTGCCAGGCTGGCGGCCTGAGCGCGATCTTATTTTTATTGTCTGTCAGCATTGCCGAAACCCCTTCTCAGCAGGGCCGGCCCGGCTGTTTTGGCCGATCAGGCCACATTCCCGCCAATTTGTGTAAACCTTAAATTAATCACGATCGTAAGTATTACATTAACCTTGTTTTGACGATTGCCGCTGCAAAGTCCGGCTTGGCTACGTGGTTTGCCAGGGCAAGGGTTCGGACAGATGCCAGCATCGCGATTGATAATTCTGAGCGTGGCGGTGGCCGCGGCGGGTGGCGCTGGCTATGTCGCGAAGAACATGGTGGCACCGCCGCCCCAGATCGTCGTCGATTCCGGCCCCCAGGCCCCGGCGGTGGCACTCCAGGATGTGCTTGTGCTTTCAGGCGACGTTCCGATGGGCAGCCCGATCCAAAACAACATCGCCTGGCAATCCTGGCCCGCCGACGGCGTCAATGCGAATTTCATCACCCGCACCGCCGAGCCCGAGGCACTGGACAAGCTGAAGAGTTCCGTTGCCCGTGTGGCGATGTATGCCGGAGAACCGCTGCGGCGGTCCAAGCTGATCGGCGAGGGGCAGAGCTTCATGTCGTCGATCCTGCCTTCCGGCATGCGGGCGGTCGCCACGGCCATCTCGGCCGACACGTCGGCCGGCGGCTTCATTCTTCCCAACGATTTCGTCGACGTCATCATGACCCGCAGGGCCGATGCCGCCAGCGGCGCCGCCGGCTTCAATACCGAGACCATCCTCAAGAACATCCGCGTCCTGGCCATCGACCAGACCATTCAGGAGGACGAGGAAGGCAAGAAGACCAGGGTAGGCCAGACTGCAACGCTGGAACTGACGCCCAAGCAGGCGGAGATCATCACCGTCGCCCAACAGATGGCTGATCGCCTGACCCTGGCGCTGCGGGCAGTCGCGGACACGCAGGAAAAGAATCTGGGTGAGGCCGACTATCTCGTTTCCGGCAATGGCCGCAGGGGAACGGTGAGGCTGATCAAGTCGGGCGAAGTTTCCGAAGTGGGAGCAAGGAAATGAGGCTAAGCGGTAAACTGCCGGCAATCGTAGCCGCGGCGTTCGGCCTGCTGCTCGTCGGATCGAATTTGCAAGGCAGCGTCGTCGAGGCAAAGAACGCGCAGGTCACGGCATCGACGGCCACCCAGCGCGTCAAGCTTGGTCTTAACAAGTCGGTGGTCATCGACCTGCCGAGCGATGCCTACGACATTCTCGTCGCCAACCCGGCGGTGGCCGATGCGGTGACCCGCACCGCAAGGCGCATCTACCTGTTCGGCAAGGCGGTCGGCGATACGAACATCTTTGTCTTTGGCCCGAATGGCGAGCAGATCGTCAGTCTGGATCTGGCTGTCGAACGCGACGTTGCTGGCCTTGAGGATTATATCAGGCGCTTCCTCCCGACGTCGGCCATCAAGGTGGAACTGCTCAATGACAACGTCGTCCTGACCGGAACGGTCGATACGCCGCTGGACGCAAAACGCGCGGTCGACCTGGCGACGATCTTCGTTTCGGGCGGTGAAGCGACGACGGGCCAATATTCGCAGACGGCGGCCGGCGGTTCGGCCCAGAGCGGTGTCGATATCAACAATCCGGACCAGGAGCGCCGCACCAGCAAGATCGTCAACCTGCTCCAGATCATCGGCGACGATCAGGTCACGCTGAAGGTGACGGTCGCCGAAGTCAGCCGTTCGGTGATGAAGCAGCTCGGCGTCAATATGGTCGGCAGCGGCGGCAGCAACGGCATCAGCTACGGCGCGCTCAGTGACCCTTTCACGGGTCTCGGCAAGCCGCTGTCGAATGCGGGCTTCAATATCGCCGCCTCGGGGCTGCAGGCCTATATCAACGCCATGGAGCAGTCCGGGGTCATGAAGACCCTGGCTGAGCCGACCCTGACCGCCGTGTCCGGTGAGAAGGCGACCTTCAAGGTCGGTGGTGAATACAATATGGTGACCGGCGTTTCCGCGAACGTATCGCAAGACAACCAGACCGGCCTGAAGACCTACAGCGTTGAAAAGATCGAGTACGGCATCGGCCTGGAATTCCAGCCGGTGGTGTTGTCTCCCGGCCGCATAAGCCTGAAAGTCCGAACCTCGGTTTCCGAACCGACAACCGAGGGGTCCGTGTCGGCATCCACGGACAATCAGAGTATCGGCATGAATGCCCTTTCGCTGCGCAAGCGTCTTGCCGACACGACGGTGGAATTGCCATCTGGCGGCTCCATGATGATCGCCGGCCTGGTTCGCGACGATGTCAGGCAAGCCGTCAACGGCTTGCCCGGGCTGACAAAGATACCGGTGCTCGGCGCGCTTTTCCGCAGCAGGGACTTCGTGCGCAACGAGACCGAACTCGTCATCATCATCACGCCCTATCTGGTGAAGCCGGTGGCGCGCAACGACCTTGCCAAGCCGGACGACAATTTCAACGCCGCCAGCGATGGCGCCGGCATGTTCCTCGGCCGCGTCAATCGCGTCTACGGCACCATGCAGACCGACAAGCCCAACGGCCGCTACCACGGCGTCGTCGGCTTCATCTACAAGTAAGCGGGGAAGCGGACATGTCTCAGTCAGCATTGAAGGCAAGCACCATCGCCACAACGATGCGCTTTGGCCGTTCGCAGGTCTGCCGGCGAGCCGTTCCGGTCGTGGCGGTTGTGGTTGTGGCGCTGCTCGCCGGCTGCGCCCATCGCGACAGCATCACCGTCGGCGCCATCCCGGATGACTATCGCACCAACCATCCGATCGTGATCGCGGAGAAGAATCAGAAGATAGACCTGCCGGTGGGCGCCGGTGACCGCGGCATGACCGGCTCGCAGCGCGATACGCTTTCGGGCTTTCTCGACGGTTACGACAAGAGCGCCGCCCCGGCGCTGACGATCGCAATCCCGATCGGCTCGGCCAACGAGATCGCCGCGGCCGCTGCCGGGCGCGATTTCGCCAGGCTGGCGGTCGCCAGCGGCATCAAGCGCAACCGGATCGTCATGACGTCCTATCAATCTGATTCCGCCGAAACCTCGGCCCCGGTTCGCGTCGCCTTTATCTCGGTGAGGGCCCAGACCGACAAATGCGGACGCTGGCCCGATGACCTGGGCGACACCTCGGAAAACAAGCACTATGCCGATTTCGGCTGCTCCTACCAGAACAATCTTGCCGCCCAGATGGCCAATCCGGCCGATCTGCTCGGCCCGCGCAAGCCCACCACAATCGATGCTGAAAATCGCGGCGCGGTGATCGATGTCTATCGTGCAAGAGGCATTTCGGACGAGTTCCTCGGCAATTCGGAAGTGACGTACTGAGCCGCCAGTCTCGGATTGAACAGGCCACGGGAAAGAGCATGACGATGAGCAACCTTGCCTACGACGCCCCGGTGGACGGCAGCGATACCTCGCAGCAGGACATCGCCGCGATGCAGGCATTGCGGCCGATCCCGCGCATCTCGATCCAGGCATTCTGCGAGACCGAGGGCGTTGCCAATCCGGTCGAGCGCGCCGGCGAGGACCGCCGCATGACGAAGGCGCATCTCAAGGTCCATATGGGCGGCGTCCCCACCGCCATTGAATTCTACCAGTCGGCGCCGACGCCCAACCTGATCCTGCTGGAATCGCGCAGCGAGCCGAAGCAATTGCTGGAGCAGCTCGCCCAGCTTTCGGAATATTGCGATCCGACCTCGAAGGTGGTGGTGATCGGTCATTACAATGATGTCGGTCTCTACCGCGAGCTCATCCGCAACGGCATTTCCGAATATGTGATCGCACCGGTGTCGATGGCCGACATCGTCAGCGTGGTGTCGTCGATTTTTATCGATCCGGAAGCCGAGCCGCTCGGCCGCTCGATCGCCTTTGTCGGCGCCAAGGGCGGTGTCGGCTCCTCGACGATCGCACACAATGTGGCCTGGGCGATGTCCTCCCTGTTCAAATCCGAAGTGGTCGTCGCCGATCTCGATCTGGCTTTCGGCACCGCCAACATGAATTTCGACCAAGATCCGGCGCAAGGCATCGCCGAGGCAGTGTTTTCGCCGGAGCGTATCGATGAAGTCTATCTTGACCGGCTGCTGACTCAATGCGCCGAGCATCTGTCGCTGCTGGCAGCGCCTTCGACGCTCGATCGAGTTTATGATTTCGATGCCGAGGCCTTCGTTCAGCTCATCGACACCGCCCAGCGCAGCGTGCCGCTTCTGGTGCTAGACGTCCCCCATGCCTGGACGGGCTGGACCAAGAACACCCTGGTCAAGGCCGACGAGATCGTCATCACCGCGACACCGGAACTTGCCAATCTGCGCAACACCAAGAACCTCGTCGATATGCTCAAGCGGCTTCGTCCCAATGATCCGCCGCCCAAGCTGATCATCAACCAGGCCGGCGTGCCGAAGCGCCCGGAGATTTCGCCGTCCGACTTCGCCGAGCCGCTCGGCTTGTCGCCAATGTCGGTCATTGCTTTTGATCCGTTGCTGTTCGGCAATGCCGCCAACAACGGACGCATGCTTGGCGAAATGGATGCCAAGAACCCGGTCGTCGCAATGATCAACGAAATGGCGCATGTGCTGACCGGGCGCAGCGAAATCAAGATCAAGAAGAAGGCCGGGCTCGGCAGCCTGCTCGGCAAGCTCTCGCGCAACAAGAAGTGACGCTTCAGCAGTGGAATCGGTAGTCGATCATGTTTGGTAAAAGAGGCAGCGACGACGGCAACCGGTTCACGCCGGAATTTCGCCAGCCAGCACCGGCGCCTGTTGCGCCGCCGGCTGCAGGTTCCATGGACACGGCGGTTCTGACCCGGCCCGCGGCGCCAAGCGCGCCTGTCGCGCCGCCGGCGCGCCGTGCGGTCGAAGCACCGCCATTGGCGCCTGAGCCGAAGCGGGCACAGCGCGAAAAGAGCGAAACTTATTACGATACCAAGAGCCAGGTCTTCTCCGCGCTCATCGACACCATCGATCTGTCGCAGCTTTCCAAGCTTGATCCTGAAAGTGCGCGCGAGGAAATCCGCGATATCGTCAACGACATCATCGCGATCAAGAACTTCGCAATGACGATCGCCGAGCAGGAAGAGCTGCTCGAGGACATCTGCAACGACGTGCTCGGCTATGGGCCGCTCGAGCCGCTGCTCGCCCGCGACGACATCGCCGACATCATGGTCAACGGCTCCAGGAACGTCTACATCGAAGTCAACGGCAAGGTCGAACAGACCGGCATCCGCTTTCGTGACAACCAGCAGCTCCTCAACATCTGCCAGCGTATCGTCAGCCAGGTTGGCCGCCGCGTCGACGAATCCAGCCCGATCTGCGACGCGCGCCTTCCCGACGGCTCCCGCGTCAACGTCATCGCGCCGCCACTCTCCATCGATGGCGCCACGCTCACCATCCGCAAATTCAAGAAGGACAAGCTGACGCTCGATCAATTGGTCAAGTTCGGCGCCATCTCGCCGCAGGGCGCCGAAGTCCTCAAGATCATCAGCCGTGTTCGCTGCAACATCGTGATCTCGGGCGGCACCGGTTCGGGCAAGACGACGCTGCTCAATTGCCTGACCAACTATATCGACCGCGAGGAGCGCGTCATCACCTGCGAAGACTCGGCCGAGCTGCAATTGCAGCAGCCGCATGTGGTACGCCTCGAAACCCGCCCGCCCAATCTGGAGGGCGAGGGTGAGGTGACGATGCGTGACCTGGTCAAGAACTGCCTGCGCATGCGGCCCGAGCGCATCATCGTCGGCGAAGTGCGTGGACCCGAAGTGTTCGATCTTCTGCAGGCGATGAACACCGGCCATGACGGCTCGATGGGCACGATCCACTCGAACAGCCCGCGCGAATGCCTGAACCGTATCGAATCCATGATCGCCATGGGCGGTTATTCGCTGCCGCAAAAGACAGTGCGCGAAATCGTCGTCGGCTCCATCGACGTGATCATCCAGGCGGCGCGCCTGCGCGACGGATCGCGCCGCATCACCCACATCACCGAGGTGATCGGGATGGAAGGCGACGTCATTATCACGCAGGATATCGTCCTCTACAACATCAAGGGTGAGGACGCCAACGGCCGGCTGTTGGGTGAGCACGTATCGACCGGCATAGGCCGTCCGCATTTCTGGGAGCGCGCACGTTATTACGGCGAGGAGCAGCGTCTCGCCATTGCGCTCGAGGCGATGGAGAAACGCGCTGACTGACGTGTGCTGGGGTGTAAGGGTTCGGGCCAATGTTTGGAATTGACGGCACAGTACTGGCGTTTGTCGTGCTCGCCGGCTTCAGCGCCGGCGCCGTCGCTTATGCATTTCTGTTCACCCGGATCAGCAACGAGAAACAGGTCGGCAAGCGGCTCGAAACGATCAGGACCGCCGAGACGGATCGCTCCGTGGTCAAGGCCTCGCGCGACCGCGTGGCGGAAGCCACCAAGCGGCGCAAATCGGTTCAGGATTCTCTCAACGAACTCGACGCCAAGCAGAAAACCAAGGACAGCCGCGTCAAGAAACCGCCGCTGAAAGCCCAGCTTCGTCAGGCCGACCTCAAGACCACCATCGAGCGTTTCTATATATATTCCGCAATATGCGGCATCGTTTTGACGATGGTCGCCTTTGTGGCCGGAGCCCCGCTGATCGCCTTGCCGGGCGTGCTGCTGGCCGGGGGGCTGGGCCTGCCGCGCTGGTTCGTCACGTTTCGTCGCGCCCGCCGGGTCAAGGCATTCCTCAACGAATTTCCAAATGCGCTCGACATCATCGTGCGTGCGGTCAAATCCGGCCTGCCGCTGAACGACGCCGTGCGCCTGATCGCCAACGAATCGCCCGAACCCGTGAAGACCGAGTTTCGCCGCATCGTCGATTCACAGCAGATGGGCCTCTCTATCCCCGACGCGACCTTGCGCATGCCCGAAACCATGCCTTGCACCGAGGCAAGCTTCTTCGGCATCGTTATCCAGATTCAATCGCAGGCCGGCGGCAATCTCTCCGAGGCGCTGGGCAATCTTTCGCGCGTGCTTCGCGATCGCAAGAAGATGAAAGCCAAGGTCGCGGCGCTGTCGATGGAAGCGAAGGCGTCCGCCGCGATCATCGGTGCGCTGCCCTTCATCGTCGCCTTTCTCGTCTACCTGTCGAGCCCGGCCTACCTGATGCCGCTGTTCAACACCAGCGTCGGAAACCTGATCCTTGGTTGCTCTGCGGTCTGGATGTCGATCGGCATCCTGGTGATGCGCAAGATGATGAACTTCGAAGTCTAGGATGCTGGCATGACCGAGCAAGTCATCAAGACCCTGACGGATCCGAGCTTCCTGATCGCGATGCTGGTCGCGATAGCGGTGTTTGCGACCGTCCTCACCTTGCTGCCGGCGTTTGGCGGAAACCAGCTCAAGTCACGCATGAAATCCGTTGCGCTGGAACGCGACGAACTGCGTGCGCAACAGCGCGCCCGGCTTGCGGTCGAGGCCGACCGCCGTCGCAAGGGCTTGCGCGAGGAACAGTCGATCGGCATGCGCAACATTGTCGACCGGCTGGATCTGAGACGCGCGCTCGCCGATGAGAGCACATTGCAGAAACTCAAGGTGGCCGGTTTTCGTGGACAGAATCCGCTGACGCGGTTCCTTTTCTTCCGTCTCGTGCTTCCTTTTGTCGGTTTCGCGCTGGCCGCAATCTACATCTTCGTGCTCGGAGGGCTGCCCGACAAGCCACTGGTCATCAGGCTGTTCGTCTGCGTCCTCGTTGCTTACGGCGGCTTCTACGCACCGGTCATCTACGTCAACAACCGCGCCACCAAGCGCAAGCAGTCGATCCAGATGGCATGGCCGGATGGGCTCGATCTGATGCTGATCTGCGTCGAATCGGGCATGTCGGTGGAAGCGGCACTGCGCAAGGTCGCCGACGAGATCGGTGCGCAATCGGTGGCGCTGGCGGAAGAATTCATCCTCACCAACGCCGAGCTTTCCTATCTGCCGGAGCGCAAGCAGGCCTACGAGAACCTGGCAAGCCGCACCGGCCTGGATTCGGTCAAGTCGGTGTCGCAGGCGCTCGTCCAGGCCGAGCGTTACGGCACGCCGGTGGCGCATGCACTGCGCGTGCTTGCCGCCGAAAGCCGCGACATGCGCATGAATGCGGCCGAGAAGAAGGCGGCCGCCCTGCCGCCAAAACTTACCGTGCCGATGATCCTGTTTTTCCTGCCGGTGCTCTTCGCCATCATTTTGGGTCCCGCCGGCATTCAGGTCAGCCAACGCGGTATCTTCGGCGATCATGCGGCGCCGGCAACAAACGCCCAGTAGCGGCGAGGTAAATTCCTGCATTCCCTCAAACGAAGAAGCCGCGCATGCAGCGCGGCTTCTTCGTTGGGCATCGGGATTGTGGTCTCAGTTGGTCGCGGATTTCGGCTTGTCCTGGTCCTTGAGCTGGCTCCAGGCATTCTGCTGGGCCAACATCTGCCTGAGATAGGCGACGTTTGCCTGCGCCTGTTCGGGCGAGAGCTCCTGCGAGGCGATCTTCTCGGCCTCGTCGAACCGGCCTTGCAGGCCGACGACCAGTGCCAGGTTCTGGCGGACGCGGCTGTCCGCGTTCGGCTGTTGCGCGGCCGAGCGCATGTAGGTTTCGGCGGTGCGCAGGTCACCTTCCAGCACATACGACATGCCAAGATTGGAGAGCACGGAAGGCTCGTTCGGCTTGAGGTCGAGCGCCTTGCGGTAAAGCCTGCGCGCATCGTCCTTCTGACCGGTCTGGTCGAGAATGGCCGCTTCGGCCGACACCAGCTTCCAGTCGGGATATTCCGGTGTCTGAGCGCGGCGCACGGCGTCGAGCGCCGCCTCGAACTGGCCATTGGCGGCCAGCGCCTTGCCATAGGAGGCAAGCACGTCACGATCCTTGGGCAAAGCGATGGCGAGCTTGCGCATCACGGCCAGCGACTGATCGGCGTCGCCATCCATCTGCAATGCCGCCGCATAGTTCGTCGCTATCCGCTTGTCGTTGGGGTTCTTCGCGTAGGATTGGCCAAGTGCGCCGGTGGCATTGTGCAGTTCGCCGGCCGACATGCTTTCCAGCGGTTTGCCGCTGGTGCGTGCGATAGAGCCGGTGGAGAGCTTGTCGGTTCCGCAACCGGCGACGCCCGCCGTCAGCGCCAGCACAAGAGCCGTGGTGATGAGCCGTTTTCCCCTGGCATTCATCCTGCGGTTGGTCGGCATGGCACCCTAAGCCTCCATTCATGCGCGGCCATTGCGTGGCCGTCTTCCCTCCCGCAGAAATATTCTGTTAACCCTAACGGACGGTTAAGAACGGCGACTCACACGGAGAACATCGCATGCCTGTCGAACTCGTCGGGAAGACATTGCCGGGCGCGCTACCGGTCCATCTGGTCGCCAGGGACGGTCTGGACGCGGCCGGCCTTGCGCCGGCCGCTGTCGCCTGGGCCAGGGCCAACGGCTTTTCCGGCGAGGCAGGCAGGACGCTGGTCGTGCCCGGCGAAAACGGGGCGCTCGGCGGCGCCTTGTTCGGCGTCGGCGATGGCGAAGGCGCGCTCGCCCTCGGCGCACTGTCGAAGGCCTTGCCGGAAGGCGACTGGCATTTCGCCTC
Source organism: Mesorhizobium sp. M0011 (assembly GCF_040324155.1). Classification (NCBI taxonomy): domain Bacteria; kingdom Pseudomonadati; phylum Pseudomonadota; class Alphaproteobacteria; order Hyphomicrobiales; family Phyllobacteriaceae; genus Mesorhizobium; species Mesorhizobium sp. M0011. Next base: position 75,074 of record NZ_JAMYVQ010000023.1, read on the forward strand.
GGCGCCGGTCGAGCCCGAACTCGCGGCCACCGCACTGGTGCTCGGCGGCTATGTCTTCACCCGTTACGGCAAGAAGTCAGGCAGGGCGCTACGCTTCGGCCTGCCGGCAGGCGTCGATGCCGGGCGCGTTCGCCGCATTGCCGATGGCGTCTTCCTGACACGCGATCTGGTCAACACGCCGACCAGCGATATGGGCCCGGAAGATTTGGAGGAGGCGGTGCGGACCCTGGCTGCCAGGCACAAGGCCGAAGTCTCGGTGGTCAAGGGTGACGATCTCCTCGACCGGAATTTCCCGATGATCCATGCTGTCGGCCGTGCGTCGGCCGGCGCGCCGCGCCTTATCGATATGCAGTGGGGGCAGCAAGGGGCGCCGAAGGTAACGCTGGTCGGCAAGGGCGTCTGCTTCGACACGGGCGGTCTCGACATCAAGCCATCGTCCGGCATGCTGCTGATGAAAAAGGACATGGGCGGTGCCGCCAATGTCCTTGGCCTTGCCTCGATGATCATGGCTGCCGGGCTGAATGTGCGGCTGCGCGTGCTCATTCCCGCGGTCGAAAATTCGATTGCCGGCAACGCCTTCCGGCCTGGCGACGTGCTGGTGAGCCGCAAGGGCATCACTGTCGAGATCGGCAACACGGATGCCGAGGGACGGCTGGTGCTGGCCGATGCGCTGGCGCTGGCCGACGAGGAGGAGCCTCAGCTTCTGGTCGACATGGCGACACTGACCGGGGCTGCCCGTGTCGCGCTCGGCCCCGATCTGCCGCCATTTTACACAAGTGACGAAGCGCTGGCATCCGATCTTGCGGCGGCTTCCGTCGCGGTCGAGGATCCGCTGTGGCGCATGCCGCTGTGGCAGCCCTACGATTCAAAACTGTCGTCGAAGATCGCCGACATCAACAATGTCACCCCGGATGGTTTCGCCGGCTCGATCACGGCGGCGCTGTTCCTCAAGCGCTTCGTCGAAAAAACCGCGGGCTGGGCGCATTTCGACCTCTTCGCCTGGAACCCGGCTGACCGTCCGCATGGCCCCGCCGGCGGCGAGGCGCAAGGCATCCGCGCGCTGGAGCGGATCATCGCGAAACGCTACGGCTGACAGTCGCAGGCGAGAGACGGCAATCGCTTTGACTGAAACGGAACCGAAACAATTTGCCGTCATGCTGGCGCGATGTCGATTGCGATGCGCCCGAGCCAGGCCTTGCGACTGTGGCAGCAGGTGATGCTGTCGCAGGTGCGCGACGACGTGCCCGATCTGACCATGCGCCAGACGGCAATCCTGTTCACCATCTATCTCGATCCGCCGCCGCACACCGTGCGCGGGCTCGCCGCGCGCCTCAATGTCACCAAGCCCGTGATCACCCGCGCGCTCGACACGATGGGCGCTTTGAAACTCGTCTCGCGCCATCGCGACGAACTCGACAAGCGCAATGTTCTGATCAGGCGCACGGTCGAGGGCGCGCTCTTTGTTGAGCGCTTCGGCGATGGTATCATCGCCAAGGCGCTCGAACTGCCGATGTGAGCGAATTACCTTTTCAACAGAGTGCTCGATTTGACTGCCAGGGATGCCCGCCTTCACGCTTTTCGCTCCGACCTTGCCGATGCACGGCTGAAGGGCGAGGTCGCCGCCGAGCGCTTCGTCGCCGGCCGGCCGGCGCGGGTCACCGCCTCAGTGGCCGATATGCGCAAGGCGCCGCGGCCGGACGCCGGGGTCAACACGCAACTTTTGTTCGGCGACGATGTCCTGGTCTTCGATGTCGCTGAAGGCTGGGCCTGGGTTCAGGCCGAACGCGACGGCTATGTCGGCTACGTCGCCGACACGATGCTGGGCAAACGGGACCATGCGCCGACGCACATCGTCTGCGTGCCGCGCACCTTCCTCTACCCCGGGCCGGATCTGCGCTTTCCAATCGCCGGACAATTGTCGATGGGATCGACGGTGACAGTGACGGAGGCCGCCGAGACGCGCGGTACGCACTATGCGGTCCTGCCTTCCGGCGAGGCGCTGATCGCAGGTCACCTGCGGCCGCTCAGGGAAGCTGCCTCCGACTATGTCGCGGTTGCCGAGGCGTTTCTCGGCACGCCCTATCTCTGGGGTGGCACTTCCGGTTTCGGCATCGATTGTTCGGGGCTGGTGCAACTGGCGATGCGCATGGCCGGCAGCGACGTGCTGCGCGATTCCGACATGCAGGCGGCGACACTTGGCGGGCCGCTGGAACCGGCACCTGATTTCTCCGGGTTGCGACGTGGCGATCTGGTGTTCTGGAAGGGCCATGTCGCCGTCATGACCGATGCCGACACGATGATCCACGCCAACGGCCACACCATGCTGGTGTCGCACGAGGGACTGAAAGACGCCGTCGCGCGCATCGGCTATCTCTATGGCAGCCCGACAGGGTTTCGGCGGCCTTAGGGAAGAACGATCCCCTTTTGTTCCGATTCTTCTTGGCGATTAGCCGCCGTCGCGCTACCTCTGGCGGGTGACAGAGCAGCCGCGCCTTGCCGAACAGAATGCCGCCGTGGCCCTGCCCGAACCATTCATCAGATGGTTTGGCGAGAAAGGCTGGTCGCCGCGCGCCCATCAGATCGAACTTCTGGCAAAAGCCCAGGCCGGGCAATCAGTCCTGCTGATTGCGCCGACCGGTGCCGGCAAGACGCTGGCCGGGTTCCTGCCTTCGCTCACCGAACTGGCCAACCGGCCCAAGAGAAAGCCGGGCCAGGCGCGCCGCGGTATCCACACGCTCTACATCTCACCGCTGAAGGCACTGGCCGTTGACATCGAGCGCAATCTCGGCAAGCCGGTGGAGGAAATCGGCCTGCCCGTCACCATCGAGACGCGCACCGGAGATACGCCGGCGCACAAGCGCCAGCGCCAGAAGCTGGTGCCGCCCGATATCCTGCTGACCACGCCCGAGCAACTGGCGCTGCTGATAGCGGCAGGCGATGCAAAACGTTTCTTCGAGGATCTGCGCTACGTCGTGCTCGACGAACTGCACTCGCTGGTGACGTCGAAACGCGGGCATCTGCTGGCGCTCGGTCTGGCGCGGTTGCGCAGCTTTGTCCCCGGTCTGCAGACGATCGGCCTGTCGGCGACTGTGGCCGAACCGGACGAGTTGCGGCGCTGGCTGGTCAGCCAGAATCCGCCCAAGGGTTCGACAGGCCATGACATGGCCGAACTGATCGTCGTCACCGGGGGCGCGAAACCGGAGATTTCCATCCTCGATTCCGAAGAGCGAGTGCCATGGGCGGGACATTCGGCGCGTTACGCCACGCCGGAAATCTATCGCGAGATCAAGCGCCACAAGACGACCCTGCTGTTCGTCAACACGCGCAGCCAGGCGGAGCTGCTGTTCCAGGAATTGTGGCGGGTCAACGAGGATACGTTGCCGATCGCGCTGCATCACGGTTCGCTCGACGTCGCCCAGCGCCGGCGCGTCGAAAAGGCGATGGGAGAAAACGCGCTGCGTGCCATCGTCGCCACCTCGACGCTCGACCTCGGCATCGACTGGGGCGATGTCGATCTGGTCGTGCATGTCGGCGCGCCGAAGGGGGCGAGCCGGCTGGCGCAACGCATCGGCCGCGCCAACCACCGCATGGATGAGCCGTCCAAGGCGATCCTCATCCCGGCCAACCGCTTTGAGGTGCTGGAATGCCGGGCCGCCCTCGATGCCAACTATCTAGGCGCGCAGGACACGCCTCCCTTGATCGATGGCGGGCTCGATGTACTGGCCCAGCATGTGCTCGGTTGCGCCTGCGGCGCGCCGTTCCGTGCCGATGATCTGTTCGAGGAAGTGCGAACGGCAGCACCCTATGTCAGCCTCGACCGGCCGACTTTCGACCGCGTCATCGACTTCGTCGCCACCGGCGGCTATGCGCTCAAGAATTACGAACGCTACGCCCGCATACGCCTGAACAAGGATGGGTTCTGGCGGGTGTCCAATCCTCGTATTGCCCAGCAATACAGGTTGAATGTCGGCACCATCATCGAGGTGCCGGCGCTTAACGTGCGCTATGTGCAAGCAGGCAGCAAGGGCGCGGCTTCGCGTGGCGGCCGGGTTCTCGGCAAGATCGAGGAGGCCTTCCTCGAAACGTTGATGCATGGCGACACCTTCATGTTCGCCGGCAAGGTGCTGCGCTTCGAAGGCATCCGCGAGAATGAATGCTTCGTGTCGAACGCGCCCGGCAGCGATGCCAAGGTGCCTTACTATGGCGGCGGCAAGTTCCCGCTTTCGACCTATCTCGCCGAACAGGTCCGCATCATGCTGGACGACCCGCAGCGATGGAAGAAGCTGCCCGAGCAGGTCGCCGACTGGCTGCGATTCCAGGCCGACAAATCGGTGCTGCCCAAACGCGATGACCTGCTGATCGAGACCTTTCCGCGCGGCAACCGCCACTATCTGGTGGCTTACCCGTTCGAGGGCAGGCTGGCGCACCAGACGCTCGGCATGCTCCTCACCCGCCGTCTCGACAGGGCAGGAGCCAGGCCGCTCGGCTTCGTCGCCACCGATTATGCCTTGGCGATATGGTCACTGGGCGACATGGGCGCGATGTTCAAAGCCAGGAAGCCTTCGCTTGGCGCGCTTTTCGACCAGGACATGCTGGGCGATGACCTCGAAGCTTGGCTGGCCGATAGCTGGCTTCTCAAGCGCACTTTCCGCAATTGTGCACTGATTTCGGGATTGATCGAGAAACGCCACCCCGGCCAGGAAAAGAGCGGCCGCCAGGTCACGGTCTCGACCGACCTGATCTACGATGTGCTGCGCAGCCATGAACCGGACCACATTCTGCTGCAGGCAACACGCGCCGACGCAGCGACCGGTCTGCTCGATGTCAGCAGACTTGCCGACATGCTCTCGCGCATCCAGGGTCGAATCGTGCATAAGGCACTCGAACAGATATCGCCGCTCGCTGTGCCGATCATGCTCGAGATCGGCAAGATGCCGGTCCATGGCGAAGCCGATGAAACGCTTTTGATGGATGCGGCGACATTGGTCGAGGAGGCCATGGGGCCGGGAATGAGTGTGGAATGAATTTTTCGCTGGCGCGCACATCGCTGATCGCCGAGGCCGATCTCGTCGGCATCGCCGGCGAGCGCGCTGTCTGCGACCCGCGCGGCGTGCTCTATTTTCCGGATCTGCGGCTTCTGGCCGTGTCCGATCTGCATCTGGAAAAGGGTTCGTCGCTGGCACGCCGCGGCACGCTGATTCCGCCCTACGACACCGGCGCGACCTTGTTGCGGCTTCAGGCGGTGATATCAGACTACCAGCCGTCGATCGTCATCAGCCTAGGCGACAGCTTTCACGATGGCGGCGGCGCCCAGCGTATGCATGCAAGCTTCCGCGAGCGGCTGGAAGCGCTGATATCAGGCCGGCAATGGTTCTGGGTTGCCGGCAATCATGATCCGGAAGCGCCAGCCGATTTGCCTGGCGAGACGGTGCGTGAACTTGCTATAGGCTCGCTGCTGTTCCGGCATGAACCGTCGAAGCAGCGTGTCGAAGGCGAAATAGCGGGCCATCTGCATCCCTGCGCCCGCATCGTCCAGCAGGGCCGCTCGGTGAGGCGCCGCTGCTTTGCCGGCGACGGCGGCCGCATGATCATGCCGGCCTTCGGCGCCTATACCGGCTCGCTCAACGTGCTCGACCGCGCCTATGCCGGGCTGTTCCGGCTGGACACGCTGATGGCTTATATGCTGGGCGCCCAACGCATCTTTGCCATTTCCGGCTCGATGCTGCGGCCGGGCTAAACAACCTTACCTGCCATAGTAGAGCGTAACCGTGTGCTTCGCCTCGGCGAAGAACAGCCAACGTTCGACCAGCATGCCGGCGAACTGGATTGCAGCAGCAAGTACCGACAGCAACGCTGCCAGCGGCCATGGCAGGGCGAACACAATGGCGAGCAGCCCCAGGGGCAACACGAAGGCCAGAAGCTGGGTGACCTGGCGCAGTCGCGTGCCGTGCTTGCGCGCGATGCGGAAACCCATTTCCTTGAGCAGATAATTTTCCTCGGTATGCGGCCATTCCAGCGACCGCACGGTACCGCCGGCCAACCCGGTCGCGGTGTTGGCGGTGGTCGCGATCTCCAATCGGTCGTTGTAGCGCCAGGTCGCCACTTTCCAGCCCCAGCCGAGCAAAGTAAGCAGCAAGCAAGCCGCCAGAAGCATCTTCGAACCGAAGGCAAAGCCCTGCAGCAGCGCGTTCAGCAGCACGCTGCCGGTCATCGCCGAAAAGATGAGGTAGCCGGGCAGGGTGAAGCGGCTGTGCCATTGGGCGATCGGCTTCAGCGACGCATAGATCATGCCGGTGGTGCAGACGGTGATGATTGCGCCGATGGCGGCCAGAGATCCGGCGATGCCGACCCAGCCATCGGTCTTGCCGAAGAATATCCAACCGATGCCGAACAGTCCCGCCGGAATGAAGGTGATGACCGAGGCAACACCTTCGCGCGACAGCCATGAACTGCGCCATTGCGAGAACGCCCGCCAGGCGCGTTCGGGTCTGCCGAGGTGGCCGGTCGAGGACAACAGTCCGGCTACGATCAGGCCGAGCGCCAGCCCCATGCCGATGAAGCCCAGCCAGAAATCGGGCCGGATGATCTGGAAGCCTCCGAGCACGCCCAGCAGCGCGAGCAGGCCGTAGCCCGCACCGGTGGCGGTGGTGAAGAAGACGACGGAGAAGGCTGGATGCATGGGTCAGTTCGAAAGCATGCGGTCGACCCAGCCGAGGAAACCGCCTTCGGCCCGCACCGGTTCGAGTGCGGGTGCTGCCACCGATGCGGCGCGCGTGGTGTGGGCGCGCGGCGGTAGATATTTGTTGGTTGGGCGATAGCCGAGCTCAGGCATCAGGTCGACGCCGCCACGCTCCGCCACCAGTTGCGAAACCGCCGATAGGGGATCGCCGAGATCGCCGAAATGCCGGGCGCTGGTCGGGCAGGCGGCGACGCAGGCCGGTACGCGGTCCTCTTCGGCCAGATTGTCATTGTAGATGCGGTCGACGCACAGCGTGCACTTCTTCATCACCCCGACGTCCGTATCGAATTCTCGCGCGCCATAGGGACAGGCCCAGCTGCACAATTTGCAGCCGATGCATTTGTCCTCGTCGATCAGCACGATGCCGTCCGAAGCCCGCTTGTAGGAAGCTCCGGTCGGGCAGACAGTGACGCAGGCCGGCGTCTCGCAATGCAGGCAGGAGCGCGGAAAATTGACGGTGCGCCCGCCCATTTCGGTCGTGTGCTCGTAAGCGTGCACGCGGTTGAACCAGACGCCGTCGACATGGCCGCCATAGGGGTCGATGTCGGTCAGCGGCGCCATGTGCCCGCCGGTGTTCCATTCCTTGCAGGCGGTGACACAGGCCTGGCAGCCGACGCAGGTATCGAGGTCGATGACGAGGCCGAGCTTCTTGCCGCTTTGGCTTGGCAGACAGGTCATTCGGTCGCCTCTCTTGCCCGGCGGAATTCAGCGCCGAAAGTCAGTCTGTCGGGTGAGGGTTCGAAATGCGGTGGCTGCTGGAAACGCTGGAACTGCGGCTCGGTGAAGCCGGCTTCCTCAGCCGCGCATTTGACGATGCGCACGCGCAGGTCGAACCATGCCGCCTGGCCGGTGACCGGATCGGAATTCGAATAGCGCTTGCCCTGAGCGTCAGCCGAGGTCTGGTCGCCGATGATATGGTTGAGCAGGAAGCCACGGTTGCTCTCGGCCGCGTCGTCCTTCAGCCCCCAGCTGCCGCGCCGCTTGCCGATGGCGTTCCAGGTCCAGACCGTGCTTTCGTTGACCCCGTCGATCAGCTTGATCTGCCCCTTCACCTTGCCGTTGATGCTTTCGATCCACACCCAGTCGTCGTCGACAAGTCCGAGGCCGGCTGCCGTCCGGTGATGCACGAACAGCCGGTTCTGGCTGGTGATCTGCCGCAGCCACGCATTCTGCGATCCCCAGGAATGGTACATGTGCATGGGCCTCTGCGTCAGCGCATGCAGCGGATATTTTTCGAGGTCGACGACCGCTTCCTCGAAGGGCATGTACCAAAACGGCAGCGGGTCCATGTAGGTCTCGATGCGCTGGCGGTCACCCTTTGGTGGCAAGACAGGGCCATGCCCACGTGCGGCAAGGCGGAAGCGCTGCAGCGGCTCGGAGTAGAGCTGGAAGACGATCGGCTCCGCCTTCGGGATGAAGCCCATCTGCACCGCGAAGTCGAGATAGGAGCGGTTGGCCATCTTGTAGTAGCGCTGGTCGTCGGCGAAATCATGGTGCCAGAAACCGCCATTGTCGATGTAGCGCTGCAGCTGGTCCGGGTTGGCCTCGCCCCTGCCGGTCGAAGTCCCGTCCTTGCCGCGCCAGCCGGCCAGCGGGCCGATACCGGGCGTGCGCTCATGGTTGGCGATGTAGTCGGCATAATTGCGGTACTGGGCCGCGCCGTCCTCATTGACGAAACCGGGCAGGCCCAGCCGGGCACCGAGTTCGATCAGCACCGACTGGAACGGCCTGACGTCGCGGTCAGGCTCGACGACGGGATGGCGGATCGCGTCGCCCGGTCCGTCGGCATGGCTGATCGGCCGGTCGAGCAGGCTGATGCAGTCGTGTCGCTCGAGATAAGTCGTGTCCGGCAGCACGAGGTCGGCGAACGGCACGGTCTCGGAATAATAGGCATCGGAATAGATGATGAAGGGGATCTTGTAGTTGCCCGCTTCGTCGCTGTCGGTCAGCATGGCAATGGTCTCGACGGTGTTCATCGAGGAATTCCACGCCATGTTCGACATGTACATCATCAGCGTGTCGATCTTGTAGGGATCGCCGGCCCAGGCATTGCGGATAACCGTGTGCATCAGGCCGTGCGCGGCCAGCGGCGCGTCCCAGGAATAAGCCTTGTCGATACGAAGCGGTGTGCCGGCCTCATCAACCAGCAAATCGTCCGGCCCACAGACGAAACCGAGTGGCATGCCGTCAAGCGGCGTCATCGGCTTGACGGTCTTGCCGGCTGGCTTGGGACCGGGCGGAGCGGAGCGGGGGTAGGGCGGCTTGAAACGGAAGCCGCCGGGAACATCCACCGTGCCCAGCAACACCTGGAGGAGATGGATGGCGCGGCAGGTGTGAAAGCCGTTCGAATGGGCCGAGATGCCGCGCATGGCGTGCATCGAAACAGGCCGCCCCTTGATCGTCTCGTGCCGGCGCCCGGCCCAATCGATCCACGCGATCGGCAGTTCGATCGTCTGTTCGAAGGCGACATGCGCAAGTTCGGCGGCGATCCTGCGGATCGTATCGGCGGCAATGCCGCAGCGCTCGGCGACCGCGTCCGGCGCATAGCTCTCATCGAGGTAGCGGTCGGCGATGAGCTGGAACACCGAGACGCAGTGGCGCCCGCCGATCGTGAAGCTGCCCGTCAGTGCCGGTTTCGCACTGGCATCGGTGGCGCCGACAGGCGTCTTCGCAACCCTGTCCCACGCCAGGGGATTGCCGTCGGCGTCGCGCACGAACAGCCCGTCATCGGAGGCACCCGGCTCCTGCACGACGAGAACATGGGCATTGGTGTAGCGCAGCAGGTAATCGAGATCGACGCGGCCCGCCTTGAGCAATTCGTGGATGAGGGCGAACACGAACAGCCCATCGGTGCCGGGCCGAATGCCGATCCAGTCGTCTGCGATGGCATTGTAGCCGGTGCGGCACGGATTGATCGAGACGACCTTGGCGCCGCGCGCCTTGAGTTTGCCGAGGCCGATCTTGATCGGGTTGGAATCGTGATCCTCGGCGACGCCGAACAGCATGAAATACCGGGTGTTGTCCCAGTCGGGCTCGCCGAACTCCCAGAACGAACCGCCGATCGTGTAGAGACCGCCGGCCGCCATGTTGACCGAGCAGAAGCCGCCATGGGCGGCAAAGTTCGGCGTGCCGAACTGGCTCGCCCACCAGCCGGTCAGCGACTGCGACTGGTCGCGGCCGGTGAAGAAGGCCAGTTTCCTGGGGTCGGTCCGGCGGATGGCCGAGAGCCGTTCGGTGGCGATCGAAAACGCCTCTTCCCACTCGATCTCGCGGAATTCGCCGGAGCCGCGAGGGCCGGTGCGCAGCAATGGCTTCTTCAGCCTTGCCGGGCTGTAGTGCTGCATGATGCCGGAGCTGCCCTTGCCGCAGATCACGCCGCGATTGACCGGGTGGTCCTTGTTGCCGTTGATGTAGCGGACCTTGCCATCCTTGATGTGCACATCGATGCCGCAGCGGCAGGCGCACATGTAGCAGGTCGTCTTGGCGATGCTGTCGGAAACATCAGGCGAGGTGTCGACGCCGTCGCCTTCGTCAGGCGCTCGCGTGTCGGCAAGCGGGCGTTGCGATGGTGCCGAATTCGCGCCGCGCGGCGGTCCCTGCATCATGATCCGGTGGCGCCTGTACGGCCCATGGATTTGGCCCGCGTCTTCGGTCCGGGGCCGCGCATGTAATGCTCTTCCGGGTGGTAGCGATCGCCGGCCAGCCGCCGTCTTATGCCGCGGGTCCAATGCGCAAGCAGGGATCTGAACCGCCCGACCATTCTATTCTCTGCGATCTCTCGGCGAATTTTTTCTAACTTCACGCAAAAACTTAGAATAAAGATATCGATCCGTCTAATCAGTTGTTCTTGTAAATTCGATCGATATTGGTTCTTAATGCAGACATGACCCTGGACCAGTTGCGGATTTTCGTCGCCGTCGCAGAGCGCGGCCATATGACCAAGGCGGCGGAACTGCTGGGCATTTCGCAGTCGGCCGCATCGGCCGCCATCCGGGCGCTTGAAGAACAGCACGGCGTCCATCTGTTCAACCGCGTCGGCCGCAACATCGAGCTTGCCCAGACCGGCCACCGGTTCCTGCCGGAGGCCAAGGCCGTGCTCGAGCGGGCCGCCGCCGCGCGCAATGTGCTGGAGCATGTCTCACAGACCGTCACCGGCAGCCTCTCGATCGCCGCCAGCCAGACCATCGCCAGCTACTGGCTGCCGCGCCGGCTGGCTTCCTTCCACGAAGCCTATCCGGCCGTCAGGCTGAGCGTCTCCATCGGCAACACCAGGCAGGTCGAGGCCAATGTCCTCGATGGCGCTGCGGATCTCGGCCTGGTCGAAGGCCGCACCGAGTCCGACATACTGCGCCGCACCAAGGTCGACGTCGACAGGCTGATGCTGGTGGTTGCCAGCGCGCATCCGGAGATCCCCGAAGTCGCGCCCGGCCGCCCTGACATCAAGGGTCTGCGCTGGATCATCCGCGAGGGTGGTTCGGGTACGCGCGAGGTGCTGGAGGATCTGGCGCGCCACGAAGGGATTTCGCTCGCCGACCTCCAGATATTCCTGGTGCTGCCGAGTAATGAGGCTATCCGCCAGGCGGTCGAGGCAGGAGCCGGCGCCACCATCATTTCGGAGCTTGTCGTGGCCCGCGCCGTGGCCGAAGGCGGTCTGAGATCGGTGCCGCTCGAACTGCCGAAACGCGACTTCGCCATGATCACTCATCGCGATCGCCAGGCAAGCCTGGCCCAGATGGCGCTCAAGGCACATCTGGGTACGGAGATGAACGGGTCCGCGCCAAGATAGGGTCCGTTGAGATTCAGGTCAGGCCGAGTCGAAAATGGCTGACGCCGAGAACCGGAGCGGAGCGTACTTAAAGTACGTGAGCACCGGAAGCGCAGGTACCAGCCATTTGCAGGCCGGCATCACCTGAATATCAATGGACCCTGATCAGCCGAACTTCCGTTGGGCATCTAGCGCCAGCCCAAGTCCGACCGAGCCGAACATGTCGCCTTCGATGACGGACGCCTGCGGCACCAGCGACAGGATTTCTCGTCTGGCCAGCGGGATCGCGGTCGATCCGCCAGTCAGGAACACCGCGGTGATGTCGGATGGCTTCACCTGGGCGTCACGGATGGTCTGCGCCACCGTTGCTGTGACACGCTCGATATCCCTGGCGATCGTGGCATCCAGCCCGTTGCGCGTGATTTCGGCGGCGAACTCCGCACCCGGCAGCTTCACCACGACATCTGCGGACGATCTGTCGGTCAGCTGTATCTTGGCCTTCTCGACGAGTGCCGCCAGCGCGTGTCCATAGCGGTGTTCGACGATGTGGATGAAACGGCCGACCAGGTCGGCGCGCTCGGCCTCGTAGCGGATCTGGCGCAGATGCGTCATCGCCCTGGCGGTGTAGACCAGATTGATGCGCTGCCATGTCGCCAGATCGATGAAGTAGCTTGCCGGCAGATTGCGCTTGCCGTCCTTGGTTGGCGTCAAATAGCCGAGCTGCGGCATCACATGGGCGATGCTCAGCTGCCGATCGAAATCCGTGCCGCCGATGTGGACGCCCCGGCTGGCCAGGATGTCGTCCTTGCGGTCGAGCGACCGGGAGCGCTGCGGTGAAACGCGCACGATCGAGAAGTCCGACGTGCCGCCGCCCATATCGATTATCAGCGCCAGTTCCTCGCGCGTCACCTTCTGCTCGTAGTCGAGCGCCGCCGCGATCGGCTCGAACTGGAAAGCGATGTGCTTGAAGCCCTGGGCACGCGCGGCGTTCTCGAGTTCGCTTTGCGCCTTCGCGTCGGCCTCGGCATCGTCATCGACGAATTGCACCGGCCGGCCAAGCACGACGGTCTCGACCGTATCGCCGGCATCTGCTTCCAGCCTCTTCTTGAGATGGCCGAGGAACATGCCGACGATCTCCATGAAGCCGATCGACCGCGATTTGATGCGGGTCTTTTCATGGGCCAGCGAACTGCCGAGCACGCTCTTCAGAGAACGCATCAGCCGGCCTTCGACGCTGTCGGTGTAGTTGGCGATGGCGTGGCGGCCAAAGCAGGTGCGGTTGTCCTCGAAGTTGAAGAATACGGCACTGGGTAGCGTCACCTGGCCGTCCTCAAGCACAACGAGCCGCGGCTGCCCGTTGCGGACCACGCCAACGGTGGAGTTCGAAGTCCCGAAGTCGATGCCGCCGAAGGCTGGTCGCATGACAAGTTCCTGTATTTGTCGTCGGCGAGCCGACAGGCGCCGAGAAATCGCGCGCTGCCCGGGGACAGGCTGCTCTGCCGAACCGAATTGTTTGTGTCTGCCATTTGGCTGGGGAGCGCGGTCTACCGCATGCCTCGGCAAAGGGAAACCACTTTTCGGGGAAAGTTCTGAAGTGCGTCGCGTTTGAGCGGATTCACGCGACGCACTTCAGGTCTTGATTCGATGGATGTCGTTCTCCCAAAACCGGGGCCACTTTTGGGCGCCATGCATTAATCTCGCCGGAAGATCAGCCTTCCGAGCCAGCCGGTCAGCATGGCCAGCGAGATCGCGAACACGCCATAGAAGAAGGAATAATTGTGGGCGACACGGAAGATCGACTGTTCGAAACCGGATTTGCGGATTTCGAGCTGGGCCGAGCTTTCCTTGATGAACAGGCCGCTCTTGAACAGGAACGCGCGGGCTTTATGGGTTCCAACTGGCACATTCGGTGCCAGCCTGACGGTGGCGCGGAAAAGGTTCTGCGACAAAAATTGCACGCCGCCGACATTCTCGCTGTAGAGGCCGGTCGCCGACTTGCGCTCCCGCAGTGCCGCCGTGAACTCCTCGATCGTCGCCGGGCTGTCGCCGGCATCGGCGGGCTGCATGTAGAGATTGGAGGCGCCGAGCGACAGCTGCTTGTAGCTGTTGGGTTCGGTGATGTCCTGCAGCGGCCGCGTCGTCGCCACCGAATAGGAGACCGGCACGTTTTCGAAGGTCTCGGAGTCCAGATTGACCCAGACGCCGAGCACCCTGTCCTTGCGACGCACCACCACCGGCTTGGGCGGGCCTTCGAGCACGACGATGACGTCGTAACGGCCCTGGCGCGCGACGAGTGGATCCGGGTTTTCCAGCGAGCCGAAAATGGTCAGGTCGGCCCCGGAAAAGCCGGCGGTGATCGAGACGTTGTCGGTGGAGAGCCCGATCTGGATGCCTTCGGTCAGCGGGACCTGTGCCTTCGCCGGCACGGCGGCCGCAAGCAGCGACAGGACAATAGCGGTTGCGAATGTGTTGCGAGCCCTCATCAGTTGAGGCCCGCGGCAGACAACGAATAGAGGTTGGGCGGGGTGACGAAAAGATCGATCGCCAATCGTATCGCCACCGCCAGCACCAGCAGCGCCAGCAAGGCCCTGAGCTGCTCCCCGCGCAGCCTCTGGCCTGCCTTGGCGCCGTACTGCGCACCGGCAACGCCGCCCGCCATCAGCAGGAAGGCCAGCACGACATCGACCGTCTGGTTGGTGGTGGCGTGGACCAGCGTCGTATAGGCGGAGGTGAAGATGATCTGGAACAGCGAGGTGCCGATGACGACGTTGGTCGGCACTTTCAGCAGATAGATCAGTGCCGGCACCATGATGAAGCCGCCGCCGACGCCCATGATCGACGACAGGAAGCCGATACCGGCGCCAAGGCCAAGTACGGGGATGACGCTGACGAACAGTTTTGACGCCCTGAACCGCATCTTCAGCGGCAAGCGGTGGATCCAGTTGTGCTGGCCGGATTTCTTCAGCACCGGCGCCGCACCGCTGCGCGTGGCGCGTAGCGCATTGACGCTTTCGACCAACATCAGCCCGCCGACGGTGCCGAGCAGCACGACGTAGAGCAGCGAGATGAACAGGTCGAGCTGGCCGAGGCGGCGCAGGAAGGCGAAGACGTAGATGCCGCCGGTGGAGCCGACAATGCCGCCGGCCAGCAACACCCCGCCGAGCTTGAAATCGAGCGTACCGCGCTTCATGTGCGAAAGGACGCCGGAGACGGAGGAGGCGATGACCTGGTTGGCGCCGGTGGCGACCGCGATCGCCGGGGGTATGTTGTAGAAGATCAAGAGCGGCGTGATGAGGAAGCCGCCGCCGACGCCGAACATGCCCGACAGGAAACCCACCGCCGCGCCCATGGCCAGCAGGACGAAGATATTGACGGAAATTTCCGCGATCGGGAGATAGATGCCCACCCGTCAGTCTCGATCAGTTCTGCCGTCGGCGAATGCAACCGTTGCGGGCATCTTGGACCGACAAGCCAATTCGTTCTTGCGCCGGAGGTGCTGCGAAGTCAAACTGCGCTACGCCGCCGAAACAAAAAACATCTCAATCAGTTAACAGGCGAATGTGTGGCAGAGGCGTCGTGGAAACGACGCCTCCGCCGTTATTTGCGCGCCAGCAGCGCCTTGACCAGTTTTTCATCGACTTCGCCGGTCGCCGGCATCTTGTTGTCGGTCTGGAAAGCCATGATCGCGGTCTTCGTCTTCTGGCCCATCTTGCCGTCGGCGCCGCCGGCGTCGTAGCCGTTCTTGTTGAGAATGCGCTGGATGTTCTGGACGGCCTTCTTCATGTCGATGCTGGCTGTCGTCTGCGGTGTGCCGTCCTGCCAGGATTCAGGAATGTCGGCCGAATTGGCCGCCGCATCCAACGGCTTGGCCTTCCACAGCTCAGTCGCGGCGCGGGCGCGTTCGAGCTGCTCGGGCCGCAGCGCATTGGCGATCTCGTCACGCTTGGCCGCCGCATCCTTGTCGCCGGTCTTGGCGACAAGCGCGAACCATTTGTAGGATTCCTCGAGGTTCTGTTTCATGCCGACGCCCTTAGCGGCGAGGATGCCGAGGTTGAACTGGCTGTCCTTGACGCCGACATCGGCCGCCGCCTGGAACCAGTGCGCGGCCGATTCATTGTCGGTCACGCCGTCTGCCGCCATGGCGAACAGGACGGCTAGATTGTGCATGCCGCTGGCGTTGCCCTGTGCTGCGGCAAGCTGGTACCAGGTCTTCGCCTTCTTGATGTCGCGCGCGACGCCGACGCCCTTTTCGTAGAAATTTCCGATGCGGTATTCGGCCGGCGCGAAGCCGAGTTCCGCCGATTTCTCGTACCACTTGGCCGCTGCCGCCATGTCTTCCTTGACGCCGCGCGACTCGGCATAGCGCGAGCCGATTTCGAACAGCGCCTTGGCGTCGCCGCCGGCGGCGGCATCACGCAAGGCGGGCGGGCCGGCGTCAGCGGGAATGTCGAACTTTGCCGTCGTCGCCGGCGAAGCGTCCACCGGCGGAACCGCGCCCGTGGTGTCCTTGGCGATGGTCGGCTCTGCCGCCATAGGCTGGATGCCGGTGTCGGTATCGGCAGCTTCCGGGGCGACCGGAACGGTCGAGGGCGGCGCAGCCGGGGCTGTTGTCTCGGACACCGCTGGGTTCGCATCGGCCGATGTGGCCAAGGCGACGGGCGCCGGAACCGGCTCGGCGGTCGGCGCGGCACCCATCGACGGCTCGGCGCCTGACGGCGTGGCAATCATGCTTTGCGCGGCCATGTCGTCCTTGGTTGCCGGTGCGGACGGCTCGGCCTGTCTGACGGCATGGTCCGGCGCGCTTTCCACTGCCGCGGGCTGCGCGTCCGTCTTTGGCTGGCTCGCGGCATCGAGCGAGGCGGTCTGCACCGGCTGCGAGGCGACGATCGGCGCGACATCGTTGCTCGCCACCTGGGCCGGATCAGCGAAGAAGGCCTTGCCCAGTTGCAGAGCGCCCAGCGCCAGCAGGATCGCGGTTGTCCCCATCAGGATTGGCTTGCGCCGTGCCTTGAGCAGGTCGCCGATCCGCAGCGCCTTCACCGGTCCGGTCACCGTCGACTGGCGCTTCAGCGCATCGGCCTCGGCGGCCGCGGCCTGCGCCGCGCGCCGGGCCGCGGCGATGAAATCCGATTTGGCGGCATCGGTGTCGCTGGGCTTGGCCGGCTGGCCGCGCTCGTCACGCACGCGCTTCATGATGGCATTGAGGTCAGGTGCGCCGGAGCCGGGCTCCAGCGGCCGGTTGGCCATTTTCGGATCGAGCGGCTCGTCGAGATCGACGCTCGGGATCGGGGCACTCGGCGCCGAGCCGGCCAGTGGCGGCATGTCCGCCTCCTTCTTGCCCTTGAAGGCGCGAGCCAGGCCACCGAACAACGACTTGCGGCCGCCTGCCTGTTCGCCTTTCTCGGCGATCGTGTCCGAACCGAGCGCGGCCATGGCAGCCGCCGCCGCAGCCTCGGCCGGCGTGCGCGTGCCGATACCAATACCCAGGTCGCCACGCGTACCCAGGTCGCCACGCGCACTCGGCTCGTTGCGCAGGATGGCGGCGGCACGGCCATCGAGATCGGCCATGTCCCCGGTCAATGGCAGGGGCTGATCGATATCCATCGACGGCGCGTCGACAGCCATCTTGGGCCGCCGTGCGCCGCGCCAGTTGCTCGGCTCGGCCGGTGCTGCATCCAGCAATTCACTCATCGCCTCGACCGGCTCGCCGGGTTCGAGCGAACCCAGCCGGTCGACGATCTTGAGCAACGTGTCGTGGATGGCCTCGAACGTTCTCGAATTGCGCTCGTCGGAGCGTCGCGTCAGCGTTTCAAGTGTCTTCAAATCCTGGGCGAGGCCGGAAACCGCGGTCGTATTGGCGCTCGAACCGGCCAGCGATTGCACTGCGTTCTCGGCCGCTTCGCGCGCCGCGCCAAGGATGGAATCGCGGGTTCCTGCGAGCGACTTTTCAATTTCGTTGAGACGCGGGCTGATGTCCTCGAATTCCGGCAGCGGGGTGCTGGGCTTGGAAAGATGAGCGGACAGGCCGGCAACCTGTGCTTCCAGGCTGCGGATCAGCGCCGGATCGATGCCGGCGACCTGTGCGGCCGAGGCGTCCAACCGGCTTGAAATGTCTTCGAGCCGGCTCTCCAGACCGCGGATCGCCGCTTCGCCCGCAGGATCGGGTACACGCGTTTCCATACGCTTGGCGAGCGCCGTAAAGCGGGCATCGATGGCTTCCATGATGCCGGCGCTGTCGACCTGCGGCATGCGCTGGTCGAGCCTGTCGGCAACCTCGTCCAGTCTGCGCTCGAGATCGCGGAACAGCATGTTGCCCTGTTCGATGGCGTCACCCTGGCGGCGTTCCATCATGCTCGACAGCACGTCGAAGCGTTGCTCCAGCCCATGGAAGATGTAGTCGGCGTCAGGCATGGCGGGTGCCTGGTCGATCTTGTCGGCGATGAGTGCGATCTGCTTGGCAAGGCGCTCCATCGCCTGCTCCGGCAGATTGGCGCGGCCGGCGAGTTCGTCGACCCGGCCCGACAGCGTGCTCAACCGGTCCATGGCCGCGTTGCCCGGCCGATCCTGCGCCACTTCCTCGATCTGTCGGGCAAGCGAGTCGATCCGCTTCTCGATGCGCTCGAAAGCCTCGTGGTCGAATGAATTGGCTTGCGCGGCGACCGTGGATGCAACGATGGCGCGGGAAATCTCGTCCAGCCGCTCGTCGATCATGCCAAGCGTGTCGCTGCCGCGATTGTCCTGCTGGCTGGCGAAATGGTCGACAGCGCCGGCAAGCGTGCGCACCTTCTCCTCCAGCGAGCGCAGCGACAACGATTCCGGCAAATTGTTGACGGCATTGCTGATCTGCTCCAGCCGGGCAGTCAGAGCAGACAGGCCCGGGTCGTCCGAGCGCTTGCGCTGGTCGGCGTCGACGCGGTCTTCGAACGCCGTCCAGCGGCGATCGAAATCGTCCCAGCGGCGGTCGACCTTCTGCACGCTCTCTTCGCGTGCCAGCGTTTCGAGTGCGGCTTTGACCTGTTCGAGTTCGAGCCGCAGCATGTTGACGCTTCTGTCGTCGCTCTTCTCGGCCAGGGTCTGGATGGCGCCCGAAAGCCGCTCGAACTCAAGGCCGAGTTCAGCACTGCCCTTGGCCGAAGCACCGGGCCTTGCGCCTGACTGGAAAGCCCGTTCGATGTCCTTGCGCAGCGATTCGAATTCCCGCTGCAGACCCGCGGTCATCTGGTGGCGCAGTTCCTCGCGCATGCCGCGCAATTCGCTGGCGATCTTGCCGACCATGGCAACGCCATCCTCCTGGCCGCGCACGCGATCGATATCGCGGGCAATGGCCTGGTAATTCTGCTCGAAAGCGGCGGCTCCCTGCATTGGGCTCTTCGGACGCGGCGCGGGCTGCGGGTCCTCATACCAGCGCTGCTGGCCGGAGGGCCGGGCGGCGGGATAGCGCGCGTCGGCACCATATTGGCGGGGATCGGGTTGGCGCAGATCTGGTTGGCGGGGATCGGAACGTGCCATCGGATCCTCGCGCGTCCGCTCCAGCCGCTGCTCCAGCGTCTCCAGCGACTGGTTCAACTGCTCGAGCGTGGTCTGCGGCCTGCGCTGCCTGCCGGCATTGAGTGTATCGAGATAGGACCGCTTGCTGTTCATCGGTGCGTCCGTCTTTCAGAATGGCTGGCTCGCGGCCAGTTCCCCCAGGTCCCTATCGGAACGAAGGCGACCGGCGGCGATGCCGCGGCGGAAGACGAGCTTCCCGGGCTCTCGCCCGCGCTCCGAAAAACCGTGAAAAATTCGATACAGGATAAACACGGGTAGCCGACGCGCCCACATTTCCCCCAACGTGGTAAACAACGCGTTAACCAAACTTAAGAAATCGAAAGGATGTCGGTTGCCGGCCTGACGGTGCGGCATAAAGGGCGGCGCGCAGAACGCCCTTGCGTCATCATGCGGCAATCGGTATAGAATTGACGTAAACGTAAAAGGCGCATTGAGCGCATGTTTGCGATTTGTTTGTTGAAACCACGACTGGAAGCAGGCCCCCGCTTCCAGTCAGGCGACGCACGGTCCGAGACCGCGACGCCACCAGACGGGGAAAGCCAGTGACCATGAAGCTTATCTCGGCCGGCGAGACCGCGGCCAATACCAATATATCTGCCGAAGCCGGCGAGGACCTCGTCCGCATCGGCGAGATGGCGAAGAAATATGGAGTGACGCTGCGCACGCTGCGTTTCTACGAAGACAAAGGCCTGCTCAACCCGCAGCGTGACGGGTCGACCCGTCTCTACACGCGCCGCGACAAGGCCCGCCTCAAGCTGATCCTGCTTGGCCGCAAGGTCGGGTTCTCGCTGCGTGACGTCAAGCAGATGATGGATCTCTACGATCCGACCGGTTCAAACACCAAGCAGCTCAAGCTCGCGCTGGACAAGTCGGAAAAGCAGCTTGCCCGCCTGCAGAAGCAAAGGGCGCTGATCGACGACGCCATCAACGAGCTGAGCGGCTCGATGTCGGCGGTGCGCCAGATGCTGAGCGAGCGTTCGGCGCCGCAGGCGAGCGCCGCCAGCTAAAGCAATTCCGTCCGGAGTTGCGCCAGACACCAAGTCGTCCGCTGATTGTCCGAGTTCTGTCGAGCCGCGTGGCCTGCCACGCGGCTTTCGTTGTCCTGGCCCACTCTTATGGCCTTTCGGCGCTGGCTTGCGCAACGTCGCGCCGCTACGCTCATTGCTCCAGTGGGCGGGGAATCTTGTCGCATCGAAAAAATTGACGTTTACGCAAACGTCAATTTTTGCTATCCCACTCCCAATATGGGTCCGCATGCCGCCCTGGCTTGTCTTCGGGGTATTCGGACCGGGTTTGCAGGGTGGAGAAAAAGCATGCCGACATACAGGGCTCCGGTACAGGATACGCTGTTCGTGCTCAACGAGGTTCTGGGTTACCAGCGTTATTCGAACCTTCCCGGATTTGCCGATGCCACGCCCGATGTACTCGAGGCGATCCTCGCCGAAGGCGCCAAGCTCGCCGAAAACGTCATGCATCCGCTGAACCGTGTCGGCGACATGGAAGGCTGTGTGCGTCACGACGATGGCTCGGTGACCACGCCGAAAGGCTTCAAGGAGGCCTTCGACCAGTATCGTGAGGGCGGCTGGATGGGATTGGCCGCACCCGTCGAGTTCGGCGGCCAGGGCCTGCCCTATGCCGTGCACACCGCTGTCGCCGAATATATGGTCTCGGCCAATATGTCCTTGATGATGTATCCGGGCCTGACGCAGGGTGCGATCGCCGCGATCATCACCCACGGCACCGACGAGCAGAAGGCGACATGGTTGCCGAGGATGATCGAGGGTGCCTGGACCGGCACCATGAACTTGACCGAGCCGCATTGCGGCACGGATCTCGGCCTGTTGCGCACCAAGGCGATGCCGAACGGCGATGGCACCTATAAAATTTCAGGCCAGAAGATCTTCATCTCGGCCGGCGAACACGACATGTCGGACAACATCGTCCATCTGGTTCTGGCCCGCATCGAGGGCGCGCCGGAAGGCGTCAAGGGCATCTCGCTGTTCATCGTGCCGAAGCTCAAGCCCGACCCGTCGGGCAATCCGGGCACCAGGAACACCGTCTCCTGCGGCTCGATCGAGGAGAAGATGGGCATCCATGGCAATTCGACGTGCGTCATGAACTATGATGAGGCTGAGGGCACGCTGCTCGGCGAGGCCAATGGCGGCCTGAAGGCGATGTTCACGATGATGAACGAGGCGCGCCTTGGTGTGGGCCTGCAAGGGCTTTCGCTGTCGGAGATCGCTTACCAGAACGCCGTGTCCTACGCCAAGGACCGTTTGCAGGGCCGCTCATTGTCGGGGCCGAAGGCGCCGGACAAGAAGGCCGACCCGATCATCGTCCATCCCGACATCCGCCGCAGCCTGATGACCATGAAAGCCTTCAACGAGGCCGGCCGCGCGCTGGCGCTGTGGACGGCGATCAAGTCCGATGTCGCTCACCGCTCGGGTGACGACAAGGACCGCCAGGCCGCCGACGACTACACCGGCCTGATGACACCGGTGGTCAAGGGCGTGCTCACGGACAAAGGGTTCGACCACGCCGTCATGGCGCAGCAGGTGTTCGGCGGTCACGGCTACATAGAAGAGCATGGCATGAGCCAGTTCGTGCGCGATGCCCGCATCGCCATGATCTATGAAGGCGCCAACGGCATCCAGGCGCTCGACCTCGTCGGCCGCAAGCTCGGCCTGAATGGCGGCCGCGCCGTGCAGGCCTTCTTCAAGGAGGTCGGTGAGTTCTGCGAGGAGAACCGCTCCGACGAGAAAATGGCGCCATTCACCAAGGCGCTGAAGAAAGGTCTTAACGATTTGCAGGCGGCGACCATGTGGCTGGTGCAGAACGGCATGGCCAAGCCCGACAATGCCGGTGCGGCCTCGACCGACTACATGCATCTCTTCGGCCTGGTTGCTCTGGGCTATATGTGGGCGCAGATGGCCAAGGTGGCACTTGGCAAGACGGGCGCCAATGGCGCGCAATCCTCTTATGAAAACAACGTGGCTTTCTACGACAACAAGGTCGTGACGGGGCGCTTCTTCATGGAGCGGATCATGCCGGAGACGTCGGCGCATCTCGCCCGCATTTCGAGCGGCGCCGACACATTGATGGCACTGCCGGCGGAAGCGTTCTAAAGATGATCGGCGTCCCCCTCCCCCTTGGGGGGAGGGTGGCCCGAAGGGCCGGGAGGGGTCGTTGCGGCAGTGCGCCGACTTCAGTTTCGATGATGCATCTCGGGAGGAGTATCATACCAGCATGACCAACCCAGCTGAAATCCTTGGCCTTCCGAAGCCCGCCTGGGCGGCGGACGAGGTCGGCATGCTCTACGACATGGCGCATCGCTTCATGTCGGAGGAGATCGCGCCGCGCTACGACGAGTTCGAGAAGAACGAGATGGTCGATCGCGAAAGCTGGCTGAAGGCAGGTTCCGCCGGCCTGCTCTGCGCCTCGATGCCGGAGGAATATGGCGGCTCCGGCGGCACATTCGCGCATGAGAGCGCTATCATCGAGGCCATCGGCCATGTCGGTGTCGACGGGTTCGGCATCGGCCTGCACAATTCGATCGTCGCCCCTTATATCCTCCACTACGGCTCCGAGGAGCAGAAAAAGAAATGGCTGCCGAAACTGGCGACCGGCGAGCTGATCGGCGCCATCGCCATGACCGAGCCCGGCGCCGGCTCCGACCTGCAGGGCGTCAAGACGCGGGCGCAGAAGGATGGCAACCAGTACAAGATCAACGGTTCCAAGACCTTCATCACCAATGGGCAGCTTGCGAACTTCATCATCGTCGTCACCAAGACCGATCCGGAGAAGGGCGCCAAGGGCACCTCGCTGATCGTCGTCGAGACCGACGAGGTCGAAGGTTTTCAGCGCGGCCGTAACCTCGACAAGATCGGGCTCAAGGCCAACGACACGTCGGAGCTGTTCTTCAACGACATGCGCGTGCCGACCTCCAACCTGCTCGGCCACGAGGAAGGGCAGGGCTTCGTCCAGCTGATGCAGCAACTGCCGCAGGAGCGACTGCAGATCGGCACCGGCGCCATTGCGATGATCGAGCGGGCGCTGGCGCTGACTATTCGTTACGTCAAGGAGCGCAAGGCGTTCGGCAAGGCGATCATCGATTTCCAGAACACCCAGTTCAAGCTGGCCGAACTCAAGACCGAGGCCACCATCGGCCGCGTCTTCTACAATGATTGCGTCACCCGCCACATCGCCGGCGGCCTCGATCCTGTGACCGCGTCGATGGCCAAGTACTGGCTCAGCGACCTGCAGGGAAAAGTCGTCGACGAATGCCTTCAACTGCATGGCGGCTATGGCTACATGAATGAATATCCGATCGCCCGCATGTTCCGCGACGCTCGCGTCCAGCGCATCTACGGCGGCACCAATGAGATCATGAAATTGCTGATCGGCCGCTCTCTCTGAGGGCAACGACCGGCAAACCCAAGGAGCAAGCAAATGGCTGAAGCTTATGTCTATGACGCTGTGCGCACACCGCGCGGCAAGGGCAAGAAGGACGGATCGCTGCACGAGGTGCCGGCGGTGCGGCTTGCCGCCAAGACGCTCGAGGCGCTGCGCGACCGCAATGGGCTCGACACCGGCAATGTCGATGACATCATCTTCGGCTGCGTCGATCCGGTCGGCGAAGCCGGCTCGGTCATTCCGCGCGCCGCCGCCTTCGAGGCCGGCTACGACACCAAGGCGCCCGGCATGCAGATCTCACGCTTCTGCGCTTCCGGGCTCGACGCCATCAATTTCGGCGCCGCCAAGATCGCGCAGGGCGCCGATGAGATCGTCATTGCCGGCGGCGTCGAATCGATGTCGCGTGTCGGCATGGGCGCCTCGGGCGGCGCCTGGTTCATGGATCCTTCGGTCGGCCTGCCCGGCTGGTTCGTGCCGCAAGGCATCTCGGCCGACCTGATCGCCACCAAATACGGCTTCAGCAGAGACGACGTCGACGCCTATGCGGTCGAGAGCCAGAAGCGCGCCGCCAAATCCTGGGCCGATGGCCGCTTCAAGAATTCCGTCGTCCCGATCAAGGACCAGAACGGCCTGACCATCCTCGACCATGACGAACATATGCGCCCGTCCACCGACATGCAGTCGCTGGCCTCGCTCAACCCGTCCTTCGTCATGCCAGGCGAAATGGGCGGCTTCGATGCCGTCGCCGTGCAGAAGCATCCCGAGGTGGAAGAGGTCAATCACGTCCATCATGCCGGCAATTCCTCCGGCATCGTCGATGGCGCCGCCGCCGTGCTGCTCGGTTCGAAGAAGGCGGGCAAGGCGATGGGGCTGAAGCCGCGCGCGCGCATTCGTACCTTCGCCAACATCGGCTCCGAGCCGGTGCTGATGCTGACCGGCCCGGTCGACGTCACCGAGAAGCTGTTGAAGCGCGCCAAGATGAAGCTCTCGGACATCGACCTGTTCGAGCTCAACGAAGCCTTCGCTTCGGTGGTGCTGCGCTACATGCAGGCGTTCGACATCGATCACGACAAGATCAACGTCAATGGCGGCGCTATCGCTATGGGTCATCCGCTCGGCGCCACCGGCGCGATGATCTTCGGCACGGTGCTGGACGAACTCGAGCGCCGCGATCTCAACACCGCTCTGGTGACGCTGTGCATCGGCGCCGGCATGGGAACCGCAACCATCATCGAACGCGTCTGACGGGGAGAGAAACGATGAGCTACACCAATTTCACCCTCGACATCGACGCCGACGGCATTGCGCTGGTTACCTGGGACATGCCTGGCCGTTCGATGAACGTCTTCACCGAGGAAGCGATGCGGGAATTGAACGCCATCGTCGACAAGGTGGCTGGTGACGCCGCCATCAAGGGTGCGGTGATCACCTCCGGCAAGGACACCTTCTCCGGCGGTGCCGACATCACCCTGCTGCAGAAGATGCTGACGACCTTCGCCGCGGAAAAGGGCAAGGACGCCGAAAAGGCGACCAAGGCGCTGTTCGACAATGCCGGCATGATGACCGGCCTGTTCCGCAAGCTGGAAACTTGCGGAAAGCCGTGGGTGTCGGCGATCAACGGCACCTGCATGGGCGGCGCCTTCGAATTGTCGCTCGCCTGCCACGGCCGTGTCGCCGCCGACAGCGACAAGGTAAAAATGGCGCTTCCCGAGGTGAAGATCGGCATCTTCCCCGGCGCCGGCGGCACCCAGCGCGTACCGCGGCTGACCGATCAGCAGCAGGCGCTGCAGATGCTGACCTCCGGCCAGACACTGTCGCCGCAGAAAGCCAAGTCTATGGGCCTGATCCATGAGATCGCCGAGCCGGTCAGACTGGTCGAGACCGCCAAGGCGATGATCAGGAATGGCCTGAAGCCGGTGGCGCCATGGGACGAGAAAGGTTTCAAGCTGCCCGGCGGCCCGATCTACTCGGTGGCGGGCGCCAATCTGTGGCCACCGGCCATCGCCATCCTGCGTCGCGAGACCTACGGCAATTATCCGGCCGCCGCCGCGATCCTCAAATGCGTCTATGAAGGCCTGCTGGTGCCGTTCGACACCGCCTTGCGCATCGAGCAGCGCTATTTCACCGAGATCATGCAGACCAGGGAAGCGGCGGCGATGATCCGCTCGCTGTTCGTGTCGCTGCAGGAACTGAACAAGGGCGCCCGCCGCCCGGCCGGCGTGCCGGAAACCAAATTCAAGAAGATCGGCATTCTCGGGGCCGGCTTCATGGGCGCGGGCATCGCCTATGTCACCGCCAAGGCCGGCATCCCGGTGGTGCTGCTCGACCGTGATCTGGAGTCGGCGACCAAGGGCAAGGCGCATTCCGACGGCCTGATCTCGGATCAGGTTAAGAAGGGCCGCGCCAAGCCGGAGGACAAGGACAAAATGCTGTCGCTGATCACGCCGACGGCGGACTATGCCGACCTTGCCGGCTGCGATCTGGTGGTCGAGGCCGTTTTCGAGGATTCGAGCGTGAAGAAGAGCGCCACCGAACAGGCGGAAGCCGTGCTGAAGCCATCGGCGATCTTCGCGTCGAACACCTCGACCATTCCGATCACCGGCCTGGCGAAGAATTCTGCGCGGCCGAAGAATTTCATCGGCATCCATTTCTTCTCGCCGGTCGACAAGATGATGCTGGTCGAGATTATTTTGGGCAAGAAGACCGGCGACAAGGCGCTGGCCACCGCGATCGACTTCGTTCGCGCCATCAAGAAGACGCCGATCGTCGTCAACGACACGCGCGGCTTCTACGTCAATCGCTGCGTGCTGCGCTACATGTCGGAAGCCTACAAGATGCTGATCGAGGGCGTTCCCGCGCCGATGATCGAGAACGCGGCGAAGGCAGCCGGCATGCCGGTCGGCCCCCTGGCGCTGACCGACGAGACGGCCATCGACCTTGCCCAGAAGATCATGAAGCAGACCATCAGGGATTTGGGCGACAAGGCGGTCGATCCCAAGCAGATGGCGCTGATCAACACCATGGTCGACGATCACGGCCGCTTCGGCCGCAAGAACGGCAAGGGTTTTTACGATTACCCGGCAAAGCCCGCCAAGAAGAAGCTGTGGCCGGGCCTTAAGGATCTCTATCCGCAGCTTGCACCCGAGAAGGTCGATTATGGGGAACTGCAGCAGCGGCTGCTGGTCACCATCGCGCTGGAAGCGGCGCGGGTGATGGAAGAAGGCATCGTCACCGACCCGCGCGAGGCCGATGTCGGCTCGATCCTCGCTTTCGGCTTCGCTCCCTACACCGGCGGTGCGCTGTCCTACATCGACGGCATCGGCGCCAAGGCATTCGTCAAGATCGCCAAGGGCTTGCAGAAGAAATACGGCGCCGAGTTCAAGGCGCCCAAGCTGCTGCTCGACATGGCCGAGAAGGGCGAGAGCTTCTACCAGCGTTTCGATCCCTATGCGAAAGGCGACGTGAAGCAGGCAGCCTGACGCATGAGCAAAATCAAGCGTCTTGCAGCGACCTTTGCGCGTCCAAGAGGACACGGGGCGCTGTAATGTATGTCTGGGCGCGCATGGTGCGCATGATGGCCACGGCACGCAGCCGTGGCCCCTACGTGATGGGCGGCGAAGGCCGGCTGGCTTTCCGCTGCCTGCCGACCGACATCGATTTCAACATCCATCTCAACAATGCGCGCTACATGATGCTGGCCGATCTCGGCCGCATCGACCTGTTTGTTCGTGCAGGCCTCATCACGCTGGCAAGGAAGAATGGCTGGGCGCCGATGATGGGCGGACTGCAGGCGGTCTATGCACGCGAGATCAGGCTGTGGCGTCGCTTCGAAGTGGTGTCCTCGATCGAGACCTGGGAAGGCACCCAGGTTGTCGGCAAGCACCGCTTCGTCCTCGACAATGGCGAGACGGCCGCGTTGATCCTGACGACAGCCGGCGTCTACGATCGCAAGGCTCGCAACTTTCTTGAGATTGACGAGGTCGTTGCGGCACTTGGTCGTGCCGTGAACCCGCGGCCACCGACGCAAACGGAGCGGATTTTCATGACATCGCACCAGGGTCTGCGCAGCTTGGCCAAGGGCGTCGATCGATCCCGGTAATCGGACTTTCCGCGATCGACGGGAACGTTTGCAACCACTCCACGACCGGTGGACAAAACGACATTCCAAGACTAGAAGGGAAAGGTATTTTTTCCTGCACCGAAGGAGAGCGAGCATGCTCTCGCACGACCGAGTCTGGGCTGCCATCGATGCTCTTGCCAAGCGCTATTCGCTTTCGGCCTCGGGTTTGGCCAAGCGTGCGGGGCTCGATTCCACTGCCTTCAACAAGTCGAAGCGTTTGTCGTCGGATGGCCGGCCGCGCTGGCCCTCGACCGAATCACTGGCCAAGATCATCGAGGCGACGGGCGCCTCACTCGACGAATTCACCAGTCTGATCGAAGGCCGGCCCGGGATCAGCAATGGTGCCTCGACCAGCAATGCCGCTTCGGTCGCCCGCAGAAGCTCCGTGCCGTTGCTCGGCTTTGCCCAAGCCGGCGCAGGCGGCTTCTTCGACGATGCCGGCTTTCCAGTCGGGCAGGGTTGGGATCTGGTCGAACTGCCGGCGCAATCGACCGAGAGCTCCTACGCGCTGCAGGTGCAGGGCGATTCCATGCTGCCGCTCTACCGCAATGGCGACGTCCTCATCGTCGAACCGGGCGCCGTCACCCGCAAGGGCGATCGCGTCGTTGTCAAGACCACATCAGGTGAGGTGATGGCCAAGGTGCTCGAGCGCCAGAGCGTCAAGTCGATTGCGCTGGTCTCGCTCAATCCCGATCATCCCGACCGCGACATTCCCATGCGCGATGTCGAGTGGGTGGCGCGGATTGTCTGGGCAAGCCAATAGGTCAGGCTGGTGCGGCTTCTCCATCATGCGCTGGCGGTTCTGATGGTCCCTGTGATGGCGGCCATGGTCGTCACCGGCGGTCGCACGTTGAAAGGAAGTGAAAGCGTCATTGCCGTGGACCAGCTTGATCCGGGCGCCGATACGATGGCGCAGCAGACTGCCGGGACGGTGCCGCAGGAGCCGGCCACCTCAGCCATCGCAGCTCCACAGCCGCCGAAGCCGGGGCCGCATTCAAGGGCAATCGATCCCGAAATCGTCGCGCCGCCGGAACTGCCCGCCGACGGGCTTGAACGGGTCGAGCCGCGCGAGCCATTGAGCAAGCTCGCGCTGGCTGTGCCGCCCAAGCCGAAAATGCCCGACGATTGGAACGGCACAAAGCTGTTCCAGCCGGTTGCGCCGGCCGCCGGCCTGATCGAAGCGAAGGGCTATTCGGTCGCGGTTTCCGGCATCGACATGGTCAGGCAGGACGAGACCTGCAGCGAGGACGGCAAGTCCTGGCCGTGCGGCGTCCGGGCGCGGACGGCGTTCCGCGCCTTCCTGCGCGGCCGCGCGGTGGTCTGCACGGTGCCGCCGCAGGGTGGCCGCGACCTGATCGCAGCCGAGTGCCGGATCGGCAAGCAGGATGTCGGTCAGTGGCTGGTCGAAAATGGCTGGGCGCGCGCCGCCAAGGGCGGCCCCTATATCGAGGCAGGCGACAAGGCGCGCACGGCGAAGAAGGGCATTTTCGGATCGGCGCCTGATCTGTCCGGCATGCCGGCGATGCCGGCCGCGCCAGGCCCGGCGCCTCAGGCGCCGGGTTCGATCCTCGAAGAGGTCGATGGCGTGCTCAAGCCAGCTGACCAGTCAGCGCCCGCTCAATGAGCGCACGTGTCTCGGCAACGCCATAGAGTGCTGCGAACGAGCCGAAGCGCGGGCCGCGCTCCTGACCGATCAGCACCTGGTAGATCATCTGAAAGAAGGCGCCCGATACGCCGGGGCCGCCTTCCGGGCTCTGCTTGGAATGATCCTGATAGCGCTCGATCCTGCGTGCGACATTGAGCGAGGCGTTCTGGATCGCTTCGCCGCTGGCGTCCACCGGCAGCGCCCCAAGCGCCGTGTCGAGGGCTGCCAGCGCCTCGCGCTCGACCTCGTCGGCCGGCCGGAAGGTTTTCGTCGGCTTCACGAAATCGTCGAAATAGCGGATCGCATGGCCGACCAGCCGGTCGAGCTCGGGATGCGTCGCCGGCGTCACGCCTTGCGTATGGCGCGAGATGAACCCCCACAGCACATCCTTGTTCTGCGCGTTGGAGGCGCTGACCAGATTGAGCAGCAGCGAGAACGGCACCGGCATGTCGATCGCGGGCGGGTTGCCATCATGCATGTGCCAGACCGGATTGCCCAGCCGTTCCTTCCAGTCCTGCCGGGGATAGGCGGCGAGGAACGTATAGTATTCGTCCACGGCCCGCGGGATGACGTCGAAATACAGCTTCTTGGCCTGCCGCGGCCGCTGGTACATGTAGAGCCCGAGGCTTTCGGTCGGCGCATAGGTCAGCCACTCGTCGATGGTCAGCCCGTTACCTTTCGACTTCGAGATCTTCTGGCCGTTCTCGTCGAGGAACAGTTCGTAGACGAAATGCTCCGGCGCCCGTCCGCCCAGAATGTTGCAGATGCGGTCGTAGACCACCGCATTGGTCTGGTGGTCCTTGCCGAACATTTCGAAATCGACGCCAAGCGCTGCCCAGCGCATGCCGAAATCCGGCTTCCACTGCAGCTTCACGCGGCCGCCGGTGATCGAAAGCGTGGTCTCGGTGCCCTCGTCGTCGAAGGTGATGGTGCCGGCCTTGGCGTCGACATGCTTCATCGGCACGTAAAGCACCCGGCCGCTCTTCGGCGAGATCGGCAGGAACGGGCTGTAGGTCGCCTGCCGCTCGGGCCCGAGCGTCGGCAGCATCACCGCCATGATCTGCTCATAGCGTTCGGCGGCGCGCTTGAGCATCGCGTCGAAACGGCCGGCCTTGTAGTATTGCGTCGCGCTGGCAAACTCATAGTCGAAGCCGAACGTGTCGAGGAAGCGGCAAAGCATCGCGTTGTTGTGGTCGGCGAAGCTGGCATAGTCGCCGCCGAAGGGGTTGGGGACCGACGACAGCGGCTTGTGCAGATGCGGCTCGAGCGCGGCGCGGTCCGGCACGCTATCGGGTATCTTGCGCATGCCGTCCATATCGTCGGAAAAGCACAGCAGCTTGGTCGCGACCTTGTCCTGCGTCAGGACGCGGAAGGCATGGCGCACCATCGAGGTGCGCGCCACCTCGCCGAACGTGCCGATATGGGGCAGGCCGGACGGCCCGTAGCCGGTCTCGAACAGGACTGTTTGCGGGAAGTCGGCGCCTTTGTAGCGCTCGATGATCTTTTTGGCTTCCTCGAAGGGCCACGCCTTGCTTTCGGTCGCGGCCGCCAGCAGCTCGGGGTTGAGATCGATGATGTTTGATCTCGCCATGTCACAGTTTTCCAAATCATTTGCCGGCCCGAAGGCGGGCCGCAGCAAGGGGTTTTCAACCGGTCTCTAGGCGTGCAGCGCCGGAGCGTCAACGCGTGCGGCGCTTTTTCCTTGCGGTGCAGAACGGGCGTTCCTAACTTCGAGGCCCGGTTCAAGGAGAAAAAATTGCCGACACCTCATGAAGCCCTGATCTATCTGATGGTCATCACCTCGGCCTCCGACCGCGACATGACCGATGTCGAACTGGCGCGGATCGGCGAGGTCGTCCGCTCCTGGCCGGTGTTCGAGGACTTCAACCACGACAGGCTTGTCGGCGTCGCCCAGGACTGCCAGAAGCGCCTGCACGAAAAGCATGGGCTGGAGGGCGTGCTGGCTGAAGTCGCCGAGGTCTTGCCTGAGCGGCTGCGCGACACCGCCTATGCCGCCGCCTTCGAGGTTGCCGCCGTCGACCTCGAAATGCGCATGGAAGAGGTGCGGGTGCTGCAGCTGATCCGTCGGCAGCTCGATCTCGACACGCTGACGGTCGCTGCCATAGGCCGCGCGGCCAAAGCGCGGCTGCGCACGCTGACCTGAAAGCCCTTGGCCGGGCGTCGTTGAGATGCAGCTCAGGCCGGCAAAGCTGACGGAACCGGATCAGAAAAAACTGACCGGAAAGTAGCGCAGATAAAATTCCGCGAACGTGCCTTTCATCGAAATTTCCTGCAGCGCGTAATCGATCGCGGCGGCCAGCGCCGGATTGTCCGCTTTGGTGGCGATGGCCATGCCAGTGCCCAGATATTCGGGCGCCAGATAGGGCCCGCCGGCAAAGCGGCAGCAGCCCGCCGCGTCCGAGCCGCCCAGCCAGAAAGCCAGGCGCATGCCGTCGCCGAAGGCGGCGTCGACCTTGCCGGCCTTGAGATCGGCATAGAGGTCTTCCGGCCTGTCGAAAGGGATGACCTGAACCGTGCTGAAATAGTCGCGCAGCATGCGCTCATGCGCCGAGCCTGATATCACGCCGACACGCTTGCCGAGCAATTTGTCAAAGATGGGCTCGGTCAGTGCCTTGCTCTTCGGCATGATGAAGCGCGCTGGAAACTGTAGATAGGAGCGCGAGAAGGCGTAGGTCGTGCGCGATTCCGGTGTTGCGGCGATGCCGGCGATGATCGCCTCGCCTTCGCCTTTGCGCAGTGCGCCTTCCAGCTCGGCCCAAGGCAGGGCCTGGATCTGGCATTTTTCGACGATGCCAAGCTCGGCGCAGATGGCGCGTGCCAGATCGATATGGAAGCCGGACAGCTTTCCCGCACCGTCGAGGAAGTTGAAGGGCGGGAAGTCCGTGGTGGTCAGGAATCTCAGCCGGGGCAGCGTCGAAAGGTCTGGTTTGGGCAGCCGCTCCTTGGCATCCCACAGCATCGGAACCTGAGGCGCCGCGGCGCGCGCGCCGTCGGCGAACGACAGCAATCCGATCAGCATCGCAAAGGCGAAGGATCTCCACCGGAACGCCAAGATAAAACTCCGCCACAGTCGTGCTCGCACCGGTTTTGGTACGAAAATGGTACAGGCACAATGGTTTTTGATTTCAACCCGCCGATTTCAGGATATGATTCAACCGGTTTGCAAATCAGCTCCGGCCGCCTCGGTGAGGGAAGCCACAAAATAAGTATGCGATTTGCAATCCGTGGTCGGTGGCGAAGTGTAAATCAGGCACGCATCATTGGCCGCAATGCACGAGGCAACATGGGGTTGATGTTGCGATGGGTCAGTTCGATCGCACGCTGGAATACATAGACCAACTGCAGCACGCCGCAACGGCGGCGGCGGTCTGTGAAAGGCTGCTGGGCATAACATCGGATTTCGGTCTCACCGCACTGATGGCTGGAACCGTACCGCAGCCAGGCACGCCGGCCGGCCAGCAAAAGCAGCATGTGCTTCTCTGCGATTGGCCGGGAGAGTGGCTGGAGCGCTATGTCGCGCGCAACTATGTCGATCATGACCCCGTCGTCAGCCATATGAAACAGTTGCAGGCGCCCTTCCAGTGGCACGAGGCGTCGCAGGGCATCCGCATCGACAAGAGCAGCGGCGAAGTGATGGGCGATGCCGGCGCCTTCAAACTGCGTGATGGATTGGCCTTTCCGTTGATCACGCTCGACGGCCAGATCGTCATGGTGTCGCTCGGCGGCGAGGCCGTGGAATTGTCCGTCGCCGAATTCGGCCAGGTGTCGCTGGTCTCGACCTACGCGGTCGGCCGCGCCATGCAACTCCACACCATGGCGAACAGCACCATCGATCATATCGTGCTGACGCCGCGCGAGCGCGAATGCCTGCAATGGGCCGCCGTCGGCAAGTCCGAATGGGAGATTTCGCAAATCCTCGGCATTTCCGAACACACCTCGGAGAAACATCTTCTTAACGCCAAAAGCAAACTAGGTGCCGTCAACAGGGTGCAGGCCGTCGCGGAAGCGATACGGCGCGGCTACATTAGTTAGGTCGGCCGTGCCGACCTGGAATTTTTGCCTACGCGATCACGCAATTTTCTCATCAAAGCACGGCCGTATCTTCCTCTGAACACAGGAGACGGCGGAATGCTTTTTTCCCTTACAACCCAGGAATTGATGGAGCGTCCCGACCTTTGGGAGGCCGTCCATCGGTTGCGCTACAAGATATTCGTCGAAGAGATGGGGTGGGATGACCTCAGGCGCCCCGACGGGCTCGAACTCGACCAGTTCGATCACGACGAGGCGGTCCATCAGATCGTCATCAGGGGCGGTGAAGTGGCGGGTTATCAGAGGATGTTGCCGACGACGCGGCCACATCTGCTGACCGAGGTCTTGACCGATCTTTCCGAAGGAACGCCGCCATCGGGTCCAAACATCTGGGAATTGACCCGCTACGCGGTGGCTCCCGGTTTTCGTGACGGCCGTCGCGGCGTTTCGACCGTCGGCACCGAACTGATTGCCGGTTTCGTCGAGTGGGGGCTGAAGCGCGGCGTCGACAAGGTGATCATCGAGTTCGAGCCGATGTGGGTGCTGCGCGCCTTGCAACTGCATTTCCTGGCGACCCCGCTGGGCTATCAGCGCACCTATGGCAACCAGCAGGTCGTCGCCACTTTGCTCACCTTCAACGAACACACCCTCGATGTGGTGCGGTCGCGCCGCAATCATTTTGCTCCCGTGCTGGCCAGGGGATATCCCGACATGCTCGGGCAAAGGCGTGCGTCATGAGATCGGAGACAGTCATGAGCACACACCCGCAACCTGAACTTCGCAACCACACGCTGGTCGTCACCGTGTCGTCGAGTGACGGCCGGCCGGTGCTGGACAGGAGAGCCTATGAAAGCCTGGCAAGGACCTTCCATGAAGCCGCCGACAATGAGGAGGTTCGCGTCGTCGTGCTGCGCGGCCTGGCAGGCTGTTTCTGCCTGGGCGGGGACTTCTCCGAATTCCTCGACGCCACCAAGCACCAGAAACTGATTGCCGCCGTCACCGACCTGTTCCGCACGCTGGCGACGTTTCCCAAGCCCATCCTTGCCTGCGTCGATGGCGATGCCGTCGGTGTCGGCTGCACCATCCTGTTCCATTGCGACATGGTGATCGCGTCCGATGAGAGCACGTTCAGGGTGCCGTTCGTCGATTTCGGCCTGGTGCCGGATGCGGCGACCAGCATCCTGGCGCCGCAGAAGCTCGGCTATGCCGGTGCCTTCCGCTTCTTCTGCCTCGGCGACACGCTTCGCGCCGAAGATGCCAGGGCGCTCGGCCTTGTCGCGGAGATTGTGCCGGGAGGCACCGTCGAGGAGGCGGCTCTCGGCCGGGCAAGACAACTCGTCAAGAAGCCGGTCGCCGCCTTGCTGCAGACGCGCGGCCTGCTGAAGGGGAACACCGAGGCCCTCTGCGACCGCATCGATCAGGAGATTTCGCTTTTCCAGCAGGCGCTGCAGGACGACACCACGCTGCGGCGATTGCAGCGCATCGCCCGGCTCGCGGCCTGAGCGAAAGCATCAAGGAACGCGCCCCCGCGGCCCCGCCCCCCCGCGCCGGACGCAGCAAAACACGTAGCACGGGAAATACCGCCAGAGGCCGATAAATAAGTTGT